>WRKC01000077.1 GCA_009778275.1 Methanomassiliicoccaceae archaeon | reverse complement strand
TTGTTGGGGTTGATCACGACGATCGCTTTGGTCCTGTCGTTGATCTTCTTGCGTATCGCGTCCACGTCCGGTCTCCAGTCCTCTTCCTCGATCTGTCTGTATGATGCGACCTTGCCGCCGTAGAATCCTATGTATTGGGCATATGACGGATATCCCGGCCCGGGCAGAAGGACCTCGTCCCCCCGTTCAAGGATGGCCGCCATGAGTACGTTGATGCCTTCGCTGACGCCGTTCGTGATATAGATGCGGTCAGCATCTATCCTTGCACCGTGCTTCTCGAACTCTCTTTCTACGATCGCCTCCCTGAAGGACAGGTCGCCCTGGGAATCGCCGTAGCCGTTGTCGGTGTTGTCGACCGCATTCCTCAGCGCCGTTTTGAAATACTCGGGCGTCTGGAAATCCCACTTGTTGGGGTCGCCGATATTGAAGCTGTAAAGCTTCATGCCTCTCTTGGCAGCAGCGGCGGCTGGAACTGTTACCTCGCGAATTGCGTAGTCCATTGCCATCGATCTGCTTGAAGCTTTCATTGTCTTCATTTTTTAATCACCAGGCTCCTCAGGTTGATTCGGTTATATAAATCGTATTGCGGATAGTTGTTTCGCCATTCTCCCGCACCTACGAGTCCGGGCGGTACCGTACCGTATGGGTCCGTGTATGCCCGACTCTCATGCGGTAAATGATGTGCTTATTCACCGCATTTTTGCGGTGAATAATTTATAGATTCACCGCATGAACATTCTCATATGACAGAGTACATTCACCAGCACGAGAATTGGACCGATTTCAGATGGCAAGATGCGGCCGTAGGCGCATCGTTAGGTGAAGTTCGTCTTTTGCAGGGTATGATCATGGGGCTGATCCTTCCGCTCGGACTCTCCTCGAAAGAAGAGAAGAATCTGGATATGCTTACGTCCGATGTGTTGAATTCATTCAGGATAGAGGGCGAAGAGTTGGACCCGGAACAAGTGCGCTCATCGGTCGCAAGGCGCCTGGGGTTGAATGTTGCGGGTCTGGTCAAAACATCCCGCTATACAGAGGGGGTCGTTGAGATGGTGCTTGATGGAACGCAGAATTATCTGCTTCCGCTGACGGAAGAACGCCTTTTCGGCTGGCATGCGTCGCTTTTCCCCACCGGATACAGCGGAATGAACAAGATTGCCGTGGCGCAGTACCGCACAGGAGAAATGAAGGTCGCTTCCGGCGCGATCGGAAAGGAAAAGGTCCATTACGAAGCGGTCGCGGCAACAGAAGTCAAAAAAGAGATGGATAGATTCCTTCAGTGGTTCAACGATGGGATCGTCATCGACCCCATATTGAAGTCGGCCATAGCACATCTGTGGTTTGTCATAATCCATCCTTTCGACGATGGGAACGGACGGATTGCGAGAGCAATCTCCGATATGGTGCTCGCACGCAGCGAGAACTCGGAAAAACGTTTCTACAGCCTGTCCAAACAACTCCTTTCGGACCGGGGGGGATACTACGACACATTAAAAAAAGTGCAACGCGGAAACGGAGACATCTCCGAATGGCTCATATGGTTCCTGCATTCCCTCAGACGCGCGCTGGAGGAAACCGAAGAAAGCGTACGGAGCGTTTTGTTGAAAACATTGTTCTGGGAAAAACATGCAGACGTTCAGATAAACGAACGTCAACGTATGATCATTAACATGCTCTTTGACGATTTCTTCGGAAAAATCACTTCTTCGAAATGGGCAAAGATAACAAAATGTTCCACCGACACCGCTTTACGCGATATAAATGACCTGATGGAAAAAGGCATCCTGATCAAGGGCGAAGCCGGAGGGCGGAGCTCGAAGTATGAGCTTGCGCGCACTTGAAAAAAATTTGTCATTACGGAAAATTACTTTATTCCGGCCGCAGATATTGAAGCAACACTTTCAGAGGAGATGGGTATGGATATTGAGATAATTGCGATGTTTGCGGTGGTCTGTCTGCTGCTTGCAGTAAATCTGGTACTTCTTATCAGAAAAAAAGAAAAGAATGATATTCCGCCGGGGTTGGAACGCCGTTTGGATTCAATGGAAACGGCGTTCGGCAGGTTCGACCCTATGATAAGGGACGAGTTCGTCCGCAACCGCGCGGAAAGCGCCGATGCGGCACTCAAGAACCGCGAGGAGATGAACATACAGCAGGAAAGGATGAAGCAGACCATCGATGAGCAGCTCAAGGGGATCCGTGAGGAGAACAAGGAAAAGCTTGAGGAGATGCGCAAGGCCGTCGATGAGAATTTGAAAACGACCGTCGATAAAAGGTTTGACGAATCATTCAAGCTGATTAACGAGAGGCTCGAACAGGTGCATAAGGGACTCGGAGAGATGAAACAGCTTGCATCCGGGGTGGACGATCTCAAGAGGGTGCTGGCCAACGTGAAGACCAAAGGCACGCTCGGCGAGATACAGCTGGGCACCATTCTGGAACAGATCCTCTCCCCGGGACAGTACGAATCGCAGAGGTCCGTAAAAGAGGGCAGCCAAGAGCGCGTGGACTATGTGATCAAACTCCCTGACAAGAACAGCATGAACGAGACGCTTATGCTGCCGATCGACTCGAAATTCCCGACGGAGGATTATCAGAGACTGCTTGACGCATATGATTCCGGCCTGGGCGAGAATGAGTTGAAGAGCATCTCGAACGGTTTCGAATCGTCCGTCAAGAGATCCGCCAAAGAGATCCACGACAAGTACATCAACCCGCCGAGGACGACCGATTTCGCGATCATGTTCGTCCCCGCGGAAGGATTGTATGCAGAGATCGTGCGCAGGACGGACCTGTTCGAGACGCTTCGGAACACCTACAAGGTTACGGTCGTCGGGCCTACGAACCTCGCAGCCTTCCTTTCGAGCCTGCAGATGGGATTCAGGACCCTAGCTATCGAGCGCCGTTCCAGCGAGGTCTGGGAACTGCTCGGTGCGGTCAAGACCGAGTTCGGCAAGTACAGCGCGGTCATGGACAGCATCAAGAAGAAGATCGATTCCGCAGCAAAGGAGATAGACACTGTCGGAACGCGCTCGAGGGCGATCGAACGTAAACTCAGGACCGTGGATGAGCTGCCGGCGGAAGAAAGCTCCCTTATCTTGGGCGACGGGATGGATGACGGACCGGATCTATGAGGCCGCTTGATTTTTATCTGCGTCGGATATAGGTATCGATATGGGCGCCGTGATTCTCGGAAAGAACCACCTCAGATGGTGCAGTTCCTGCAACCTGCCGATATTGGAGAGCGAAAAATGCCCCCAATGCGGTTCGGAGACAAAGGAGATGGTGCTCACCCCTCCCGCGGACGCCCGCCCGGCGTTCGAGCACGATATAGACCTGGCCAGACGGCTTGTGGACAAAGACTTCGGAGAGGGTGCCGGCAAAGCGCTGTTCCCCGACGGCCACATAGTTCTGATGAACAAAGCGCCTTCGACGGACAGGATGGACGAGGTCGTCGTCGACGGTGCGATAGTGGGCGCCATAAGATATGATATAGGGAACGGCTGGAAATTCATTCCCAGGATGCAGGGCGCGATGCGCATCCGCAAAGGAATGACCAAAGGATACGTCGTATGCGACGCGAGCGCCGTCAAGTTCATAAAAGAAAGCAAGAACCTCATGGCCCCGGGCGTCAAGGACGCCCATCCCGATATCAGGATCGGCGATGAGGTCATCATCGTCGATCCGGACATGAACGTCGTTGCCACCGGATACACCAGGATGTCAGCGGAAGAGATGATAGGTGCCGATAAGGGAGTGGCTGTCAAAACGAGATGGTACAAGACCGAGGAGTTCCTTGACCTCACGACGGAGCACACTTGGGACGAAGCGGTAGAAGCGAACCGGAACGTCATCGAAAAGAGAGTGAAAGAAGCGGTCGGTTTCATGAGGAACACCATCGAAAGGAACCGGCTTCCCGCCGCAGTGTCTTTTTCCGGAGGGAAGGACAGCCTTGCATGTCTTCTGCTGTCTGTCGATGCCGGGCTTGACCTGCCGGTTCTCTTCATAGACACCGGACTGGAATTCACCGAAACGGTGGATCACGTTCACGATGTTGTGGAACGCCACGGCCTTACCCTTATCGAAGAGAAAGCTCCCGCCGATGCGTTCTTCGGTAACCTTGAGTTCTTCGGCCCGCCGGCGAAGGACTTCCGGTGGTGCTGCAAAACGAACAAGCTGGGGCCGACAGTGGCGGCGATCAACAGGAACTTCCCGGACGGCGTGCTTTCCTTCATCGGACAGCGCAAATACGAATCGGAGGCCAGGAACGCGAAGCCGAGGGTCTGGAGGAACCCTTGGACCCCGGGGCAGCTGGGCGCCTCCCCCATACAGAACTGGTGCGCGATGCACGTTTGGCTATATATCTTTTCAAAGAAGGAGCCGTTCAACGTTTGGTACACAAGGGGATTGGATAGGATAGGGTGCTTCCTTTGCCCCGCATCTGACCTTTCGGAGCTGGAGATAGTATCAAAAGGCAGCGACAGATTCCCACAGTGGAAGGATTTCCTCAACAGGTATGCGGAGGCCAACGGCCTTCCCGCGGAATGGGGGGATTTCGGCCTGTGGCGGTGGAAGAATGCACCCCCTTCGATACGAGAGGAGGTAAAGAAAGTGACAGGAAAAGACGTTCCGGAACTAACGAAAAGAAAGCCCGCATCGGACAAGGGTCCGGTATTGATGAAGGTCCAAGAGGGATATTCCCCGTGTTCGATGGGATACAGCATTGAGGCCGCCCTTTCCAGACCCATTGATCTGAAAAGGCTGAAACCATTCACTCACGCGATAGCGTGGTACGTGGAATTGGACGAGGAGAGCGATACGCTTGCCGCGGACCTCCTGACATTCTACGGCGCCGGGTCCATCATTTCCAAGGCGCATGTGGAAAAGGATGCAAGGAACCGCATCGATGAGGCCTTCCAGCTTGTGGTCAGATCGGAACAATGCATCGGATGCGGCCTGTGCGCCGCGAGATGCCCCAACGGCGCCCTTTACATGAAGGACGGGAAGGTGGAGATCCATGAGGATGAATGTATCTTCTGCAAGGAATGCTTCGGTCCGTGCCCGGCAATGAAGTTCGGATCGGATGCTGCGGACGGGGTCGATCTCGTTTGAGGGCTTCCTCCGAATTCAGCAGGTTTATGTACAAAAAGGCTATCTTTGAATAAGGTAAGACCTATGGACGTGCTATACATCGTCATCGCTGTCATCGTCGTCATAGCGGCATTGTTCGCATTCTGGGCTGTGCTGGCCTATAATGGTTTCGTAAGCAAGAAGCTGAAGGTCGAGAATAATTTCAGCCAGATAAAGATCCAGTGCAAGAAGAGATTTGACCTTGTGCCCAACCTTGTAGAGACCGTGAAAGGCTACGCCAAACATGAAAAGGAAACGCTGGAGAACGTCATCGCCGCCCGCGGCCTGGGTGTCTCCGCGAAAGGCGTACAGGACCTTGCGGAAGCGGACAACATGCTCACTAGGACGCTCGGCAGACTTTTTGCGCTCGGCGAAGCATACCCGGAGCTGAGGGCGAACGCCAACTTCATGCATATGCAGAACGAACTTGTGGAGATCGAGAAGACCATTGCCGCTTCTAGAAGCTTTTACAACGATTCCGTTATGATGTACAACAAAGCCATCATGATATTCCCCAACAGCATCATGGCCTCCCTGTTCGGTTTCAAGAAGGCCGAATTCTTTGACGCGCCGGAAGAGGAAACTCAGAACGTGAAAGTCAGTTTCTAAGACGGGATGCAGATGAGCGGGAGGTTCAGTAAGGGCGAGGTGTCCAAATGGATCACCCGGGTGCTGTTCGTCGGCTTTATAGTTATAATAGTCGCGATCGCCTTATTAGCCGATCCTGACGAACAGTACAAGACCGGATTCGATCATTACAAAACAGATATCGACATCGAGGTCGCTTCCGACGGCAAAATAACCCTGACGGAGAAATATTGGTTCGAGTGGAAGAACGTATCGAGCGGTGAGATGTATCTTTCAAAGCCCGCAAGCATGCGGGACAGCATCAACGTGATCTCCGTCTCCATCGACGGGCAGCCTATGACCAAGGCCTCCTCGTACAGCGACGGCAGATATCAGACCGACTTGTATCGGGGAGGCCCGCTGGGACGATGGTATTACGAAGGGATCAACAGCAGCACCGGCGACTACGAGATCAACGCCTTTTATCCCCGCTGGTCAAGCGGCGAGTACCTGATCGAGTTCAAATACGAGGTCGTCGGCGCGGTCAGCAAGTATACCGACTGTGCAGACCTTTATTACAAGGTCTATTCCGGCTTCTCCGAGGACCTGAAGAACCTTACTGTGAAGGTGACCATGCCCGACGGTGCCGAACAGGAGAAGACGAGGATCTTCGGTCACGGCGACCCTAACGGATGGTGCGAGTTCGTCGGCGATACGGCAGAAGCAGTTTTCAAAAGCACGAATCTGCAGGCCTACACAATGTTCGAGATCCGCATGGTGAATGAGCAGACAACGCTGTTCGATATGCCGACAAAGACCGATAAGACCTTTGATTCGATACTCGCTGAAGAGAAGAAATATTACGACGATACGCAGCGCGCGATATTCTTGGGCAAGGTTCAGATCGTGATCTTGGTGCTGCTCTCTTTGATGATATTTATCTTTATAATCGGAAAAATGTTGATCGAACGCAATAAGCCGACCTTCAGCCAGCCGTACATGCGTGATATCCCGTCCCTCAAACCCAATGTTGCCGCCAGTTTGTACTTCTATGGAGGATTACGGGGGAGGGGGTTAGACAATAAAGTGACCGCTACGATCCTGAATCTGACCCTGCAAAAGATAATTGCCATCGAGAGAGAAGGAAAAAAGGATCTTGCTTTCGTCTCCCTCGACGGGAACGCCAAGATGACGGCGTTCGAAAGAAGCATCCATGACATGATCTTCGAATGCTCCCCCAGCCCCGACAAAAAGAGGGTAACGCTCAGCCAGGTCAAAAAAGCGATGTCGAAACCGTCGGAGGCCGCACAAAAAAGGAGTCAGCGTGTTCTTGAGACCGATGAAAAAGAGTTCGAAAAATATGGGTTCGTCAAAGAGGTACCCAAAAGTAAGACTAAGAAGTTGAGGATCGTCCTGTGTTCGACGGTATTGCTTCTTTCTGCCGTCAATATCGCACTCGGCATCTTTACGGAAATGTTCGAGTATGCGATATCGACGTTGATCATCGGATCTTTTGTATCTATCCTGGCGGCCTTTACCAAGGGAGGGATGCGGCTGACCGTTGAGGGGGAGAACGAGCGCGCGAAGATGGCCGCATTGAGGAAATTCTATACGGATATGACGCTGATGAAAGAAAGGCGGGCCATTGAGCTTCCCGTGTGGGAACAGCACCTCGTCTACGCCACAGCTTTGGGGGTGTCCGGGAAGGTCGTCAGGGAGCTAGATGTCCGCCTGAAACAGCTGAATGCGGCTGACCCGCACTTTGACACGCTCATTTATTTGGGCACATTCTCGCAGATAGGAAATATCTCCAACAGCCTGTCATCGATCAGCAGCGTATCGCTGTCATCGATCAGCAGCAATTCCGGAGGCGGAGGCGGCTCCGGAGGCGGCTTCTCCGGCGGAGGGGGCGGGGGTTTCGGCGGAGGCGGGGGCGGACACCGATAAACAAATGGCGCAAGCGGAGTTATCCAGAGGGGAAACCTACTTCACAGTGAAGCGTTGATCTAAATAGGAAAATAACACGAGACAAGTCCCGTTGTTCAGATCTTATTTCTGTGACTTATGCCGAGATAGATATCGTCTACCACTTCCCCCCGGGGAATGACATAGGTGCCGTCCTCATCAGGAAGTATCAGTTTCCACTGCCCTTCCGCACCCACGCGGTATGATGCCGCACCGGAGAACTCCCCCCTTACAGAGAAGCGATATTCCCTATTCCTGCGCGCTTTATCATGTCCCACAATGGCCGATCTTTCCTGTATGATCACGTCATGATGCCTTCTTCCATAGAAGTATGCCGTGAACAGGATGCCTGCGAGGAGGATCGATAAAAGTACGACCATCCACAACTGGAAGCCACCCGGACCGCTTTCCTCATCTGCTGAAACAATCTCTCCATCTGCGATCAGAAGCTCCATAAAGCGGTATCCTCCGCCGGCATCTGCGACATCCGTCAGCGTTCTTTCTCCTTCCGCCGTTGCTGTTGCTGAACATATATCCATTGCCGCCACTGCGGCAATGGAGACCAAAACGGTCAGTATTATTACAAGTGTCCTATCGAATTTGTTCGAACCCGTCCTAAACAGTTTTACTATAATCACTAGTAGCCCCCCTTATTGATGAAATTTTAGCTGTTCTTATGACAACTTGTCTTTTATATAGCTCTCCACAATATAAAATAATATCTGTTAGCGTATTAGATAATACGGAGACCGGCGGCGAGTGTAAAGATCATCCCCCTCCGCTCATCACGCACGACCATACCCTTTTGGACTTTCCTTGATGAGTAAATCTTTCTCTGGATAGATTATTAAGCAAAACACCATTCCTTCCATATCATGAAAATAGAACCGGGCGACCTTGCAGCCGTCATGGAACGGGACCCTGCGATAATTGATGAGGAAGACGCCAGAAAATACCATACCGGGCTCCATGCGGTGTCGATGTACAGAGAGAGCCACAGACTCTGGATGGAAGGCGATCTGAAAAGAGCCAGAAAGATCAACTACAATGCGCACAAGCTCACAGGCTGCGACATACACCCGGGAGCTACCGTAGGCACAGGTTTCTTCATCGACCATGCCACGGGGGTGGTCATCGGAGAGACCGCAGTGATAGGCGACGACGTCACCCTTTACCAGGGGGTCACCCTGGGAGGCGTATCCTTTGAGAAGGGCAAAAGACATCCGACGATAGGGGACCGCGTGGTCATAGGCGCTAACGCCACTGTTCTCGGCAACATCGTCATAGGCAACGATGTCAGGATAGGCGCCGGGTCCGTTGTTCTGAAAGATGTGCCCCACAACAGCACCGTGGTCGGAGTTCCGGGCCAGATAGTGGAAAGGGACGGCGTCAAGATAGAGAAAAAAGTAGTGCTCATGCACAACGACATCCCGGACCGCATCGGGGAAGAGCTGTGCAAACTCAAGTCGGAAATAGAAAGACTTAACGCCTTGGTAGAAGAAAGAAGAAACAGATGATATCCGCGTGATAAGATGTCCCTGACGATCCACAACAACCTCACCAGACAGAAAGAGGAATTCATCCCTATCGAGCACGGTAAGGTCAGGATCTATGTTTGCGGGGTCACCGTATACGACGACATCCATATGGGCCACGCCAGAAGCATGACCGTCTTCGATACGCTGGTAAGATATCTCAGGCATATCGGTTATGAGGTAACGCATGTCACTAATTTCACCGATGTTGATGACAAGATAATCAACAAGGCCAACGAGGAAGGTGTGGATCCGCTCGAACTTTCCGCAAGATACATAGAGCGCTACTTCGAGGATGCCGAAAGGCTCGGCATCAGGAGGGCGGACATGTATCCGAAGGCGAGCGAGAACATGGACATCATAGTCAAAATGATAGAGGACATCGTCGCCAACGGGTTCGCGTATCCCACTGCGGATGGGAGCGTCTATTTTGAAGTGAGAAAGGTAAAGGATTACGGTAAGCTTTCCAATCAAAAACTTGAGAACATGGAGTCTTCCGGCAGGGTCGCTCTTGACGAGCAGAAAAAGGATCCCATGGACTTCGCCCTATGGAAAAGCGCCAAGCCGGGAGAGTGCTCCTGGGACTCGCCCTGGGGTAAAGGGAGACCCGGCTGGCACATAGAATGCTCAGCCATGATAAGGCGCCACCTCGGAGAGAAGATAGATATTCACGGCGGGGGCAGCGATCTGGTCTTCCCGCATCATGAGAATGAGATAATACAAACGGAAGCCGTCACTCACGATATCCTTGCCAACTATTGGATGCACAAC
>WRKC01000076.1 GCA_009778275.1 Methanomassiliicoccaceae archaeon | reverse complement strand
TGCATTGCGAAAGGTGGCCGAAAAGTTCGGCAGCAGCCGATGATCATTCGAGATCATAACCCCAATCCTCCTCTATATCCTCATCCGAGCATTCGGTTACGTCATCCGGCACTGGTTTTGTTATCGTTACCGCATCCCCGTGACCGATGACCGTCCGCTCCATGCTGTGCGCCGTCAGCGACCGATATGACCTATCTTTTAGATACACTGTGAGATCGTGCCCCTCGATCTCAATGAAACAATCGGAGGAAGGAAGCACCTCCCATCCTCTGATCGTCATCGCATCCGCTTCGGAGGCCCAGAACTCGTCAAGTATGAAGGACAGCCGGTCCGCCGCATCCTCCATGGAATGGTCATACCTTTCGTCATATATCGAATGCAGAGGCACCATCACGGCCGCGAGAATGGCCACGCCGCAAACGAAGAGAACGACCCTCGACATCGTGAACTCAATCAAGAATGACCACCTTCACGCCGTATGTCCCATCGTCGATCACACACTCCGCAGTGATGACCCTGTTGCCCATGAGGTAAAGAGGATCCCCCAAGAATCTCACGGAGGGCCTCTGAAGGTACATCTTTTCGACGACGTTATCGCCGAGCAGTATCGAAATGGAATACGATTCCGACCCTTCCCCTCCGATGACCAGGCACGATCCTCCGGACAGCGAGATGCTAATGGTCTCCGTGCTGCCTGCACCAGAATAATATGTCCTTTTAGCTGCGCCCGCGATCTTCTCCGCCTCTGCCTTTGCGGCCGAGGCCGCGGAGTCCTTTTCCAGGCCGTCCACCATGCTGAATGCGACGGGGACGAAAATAGCCAAAATTAAAAAGGTCACGGCCAGCCGCATGGGGAAGCCGATCATTCCTTTTTTGTTCATCCTTATGATATCACCGCCACCCGGGTGTTGTTGTTCTCCCCGTATCCGGACATCGACACGTTGACGGTGACGAAACCTATCTCGGAACCTCTGAGGGTGATGTTCAGTCCGTCGAACTTCGCGTATCCTCTGCTGTCCGTGTTCGTGTACGCTGTTTTTCCGTTCTTGTCGGTCACCCCGAGGCCGGACAGCACGACCGTCGCACCGCCCAGAGGATTTCCGTTCTGATCAGCCACGAATATTTCGATGAAACCGTCGGAGGTGCTGTTGCCGTTAAGCACAATGTCCCCAGATACGACCTCGACCGTCCCGATATTCTTCGGCGACTCGATGCTGCCCATCCATCCTATGAGGATGGCGGTCCCCATTGTTGCTATGATGATCATTATCATCAGCTGGAGCGGCAGCCCTTCTATGCTCCCTTTGCTGTTTCCTTTCAGCTTTTTCATGAGATGTTCTATGTTCCTCATGTTCGATAGACGAAAATGTCCCCGTATATACCGGGGGAGATACAGTTAGTATACTTGAGCGTCAGAACATATCGAAGGCTAGTATCGCGGACGCTATCTTCGGGTCATCAGGCGATATCCCGAAATATTTCCTCAGCAGAATATCGGTCGTCGTGGCGGGGTACAACAGGACGGGGTCCCTCGCCCCCTCATCGTCGCCGACGATACTTACCTTCTGGGGGAGCATTACGATGAATATCTCTTCCATCGCGGCCTTGTCGGGGTACATGGCGAAATCATCGCAAAGCCAGAAGATGTCGGGGTCATCCTTGAAACGGTCAGCCATACAGGAGGGCACGTCATGCCCCACCCTGTTCCCGCACCCGTCCTCCATTACCATGACGTGGTCGGTGGGGACCTCGAAGGCGCTCTCGCAGAATATGCACACGGCGACCTTTCGTTTCAGGACCTCCTCCAAAGCCCGGTTTATCAGAGGCATCCCCATGGAGGATTCCGTCACGCTCCCTTCTTCTTTGACGACCTCGCCGTAGATCTCCTCTTCTAAAACAAAGGCCGCCCTTATGGACCTCTCCGAGCCAAGTTTTGCGAGAATCTCTTTCAGACCCATGACCGGCCATGGGTATTCCGCAATATTATTTTTGCCGTTAAAAAAGATGAACACGGGCGGATGCGCCCATGAGCCGGACCGTGCCGGCCAGCAGTTGTGCGATCAGATGTCCCTGAAGCAGACGGCGTATTCCATCTTCTTTGCGCCGAAGTACTCTTGGACGTATTCCGCGGTCTTTTTCGGAGGGAACTCTCTGCATGAGAACACATCGATGAACGCCCTGTCCGTATCCTCGGCGAAGTGTCCGGATATCTGGGATGTCTCTATCAACTGCACCAGGGAGTATCCCTGTACCTTCGGCTCGTCGCCGAAGAAGACCACCAGAGGTTCGCCGTATCTTTTCATGTTTATGTGCTCGGCGAGATCCACGGCAAACTTCGTGATGTGCTCTTTAGATGAGACCTTCGCATGGTCGCATTCTCCGAGGTCTATGCATACGGCAAGGCCCCATCGTTTCTCATCATTGTATTTTTTCATGATCGCCTCATCGGTCATGAGGCTGCCAGTGTAAGGACTCATTGTGTACATTTGTTCCCGCCTAGATAATCCTAAATGTCAAGTTCCCTTTCAGTATTTTAAATTATTTCCGCCACGCAGACCGGCGATACTTTTTTGAGACATTCATATACGTTGTGTGTCCGAAATACGATTTTCGAACACTTTTTTCGACACGCGCCGTTCATGCCGTAAGTGGTTTTATATTTAAACGGGGCCATCGTGGAAAACAGACGGTAATGTCAAAAGTATACTTCATCAACATGCACACCACGTTTCAGGACAGCCTTCTTGACAAATTCGGAAGGCTGATGGATGCCGGAGGGATCGAAAGCATCGACATGAACAAAAAATTCGTGGCCATAAAGACGCACTTCGGCGAACTGGGGAATCTGGCCTACTTAAGGCCGAATTATTCCAAGGTCATAGCCGACAGGGTCTCCGGTATGAACGGCATCCCCTTCCTGACTGACTGCAGCACACTGTACGTCGGGAAAAGAAAGAACGCCGCGGAACATCTGAACACGGCGAACGCGAACGGTTTCAACACCGTCTCGACGGGATGCCAGATAATAATAGGGGATGGGCTGAAAGGTACCAACGACGTAGAGATACCTATCAACGGAGATTATATCAAGACCGCAAAGATGGGGCGCGAGATATACGACGCGGATGTATTGATCACGCTGAACCATTTCAAATGCCACGAGCTCACGGGCTTCGGCGGAGCGCTGAAGAACATAGGGATGGGGTGCGCTTCGAAAAGGGGAAAGATGGAGCTGCACAGTGCAGGAAAGCCGAAGGTCGACGAGGAGAAATGCAGAAGCTGCAGGAAGTGTCTCGAAGCGTGTGCGCATTCAGCGATAACAATCAAAGAAAAAGCGTCCATCAGCCACCGCGCCTGCGTGGGATGCGGAAGATGCATAGGGATGTGCCCCTTTGATGCTATTGGGGTGGAGATGGACGAGGCCACGGATATCCTGTGCTGCAAGGTCGTCGAATACGCCGCAGCCATGTTGGAGGGGAGGCCGAGTTTCCATATGTCTGTGATCGCGGATGTTTCCCCATTCTGCGATTGCCATAAGGAGAACGATCTGCCCATCATACCGAACGTGGGGATGCTGGCATCCTTTGACCCCGTCGCGTTGGACAGGGCCTGCGTCGACCTTGCTCAAGGGCAGCCCATGATCGCCGGCAGCAGGCTGCATACCAATTCGAATGGGGTGAAACCGGACGACATCTTCAAATGCGTACATCCGAGCACACAGTGGCAGGCGACATTCAGGCATGCGGCGAAGATGGGGCTGGGTTCGTCGGAATATGAACTGATAGAGATCGAATGATACGGGAAGCGCAGGCCAGATGCCGTTCATGTCTGCCGAGGGCCGCAGGGGGCCGATATCGGCAAAGAGGAAAAAGGTGTCTTCTCCGCATGGACGGAAATAGGGTAGTTTAATATAATGTAGAACGCTAAAGGTCAGTGATGGAAATTTTGGAGGATCTGATTTCCAAAGCCGAGGCCGGTGACGTCAATTCCTGCTTCAAACTGGGGCAAAAATATGCTTTGGGGGAAAGCGTGGACATGAATGAAGCGGAAGCCTTCAAATGGTATACAAAGGCGGCCACTCTCGGCCACACAGATTCCGAATTCATCATAGGCAAATGTTACGCTGAGGGCATCGCCGTCCCCAAGGATGTGGACGAATCCGTGATGTGGTTCTCCAAGGCCGCTCTGAAAGGATATCCTGAGGCGGTAGCGGAGCTGAACTCGATCTTCGAGGAGACGGATGTCCCCAGAGACAAGAAACTGTTCGAATATCACTCGAAGAAGGCCGAGGAAGGGTCCCCCAGCTCGATGTACATGCTGGGCGTGTTCTACGACATAGGCATCGGTACCGAATCGGATGCCGGGAAGGCCTTCGAGATGTTCTCGCTGTCCGCTGAAAAGGGGAACATCGACGGAGAATGTTCAAAGGCGGTATGCATTCTGAGGGGAACGGGGACCGCAAGGGACCGCACCAAAGGAGCACAGATGCTGAAAGATTGTGCGGAAAAAGGATCAGAGAGGGCCAAATGCGAATCCGCAAGATGCCATGAGCACGGCATAGGCGTGCCGAAGGACCAGAAGGCGGCCTTCGAGATATTCTCAAAGATGTCTGACACGGGTTCCCCCATCGGACAGTACCACTTGGGAAGATGCTACATGGATGGCGTGGGGGTGGAGAAGGACCCGATCTTCGCGCAAAGCTGGTATGACGTATCGGCGAGAGGCGGCTGCCTGGACGCCAAATTCGGACTGGCCAGATGCCTGATGGGCGGCATCGGGACGGAGAAGAACGCGGAGGAAGGCATCAAGAAACTGATCGGAACGGCCGAGATGGGCCATATAGGCGCAATGGTGATGCTCGGCCAACTGTACGCAAAGGGAAGTTTGGTCGCAAAGAGCGCGACAGCCTCGGCGGACTGGTTCAGAAAGGCTGCCGATATGGGCGATCCGTATGCGGAATACGTCACAGGGATGAACTACATGGAAGGAACGGGCATGAGGAAGAATCCCAAGAAGGCGATGTATTACTTCGAAAGGTCGGCCCAGCACGGCAATACCGTCGCTTGTCACATGATAGGCAGCGCTTACATGTCCGGTAACGGCATCGAGAGGGATGAGAAGAAAGGGTTCGAGTGGTGTTCAAGGTCCGCAGAGGACGGATACCAGAAATCACAGTTCATACTGGCGGAGAGCTACGCCAAAGGGAAAGGGGTCAAGAAGGACATGCTGAAGGCGCTCGAGCTTCACACTTTCCTCGGGGAGAAAGGGTACGGCAAATCGCAGCTCTTCGTAGGAACATGTTACTTGGAAGGCAAGGTCGTAAAGACAAATGAGAAGAAGGCCTTCGAATGGTTCAAAAAAGGCGCGGAGAACTCCAACCCCGTATGCCAATATTATTTGGGATATTGCTTCGCGAACGGGATCGGCGTGAAATCCGACGAGAAGAACGCGCTCCTTTGGTACACCAGGGCCGCGGAGCAGGGCCACACGCTCTCAAAGAAGCTGGTCGAAGAGTACACCGGCAGCAAGGTCGTCGTCAAAGGCGAGGCTTCCCCCTTCGAATCGTATACGTTCGCGGCAGAGAACGGCGACCCCGAGGCGATGTTCATCCTGGCAAGATATTATGAAGAAGGCATCGGCGTCGAGAAGGATTCGAACGAAGCTAAAAAATGGTATAACAAAGCGGCATCGCTGGGCCATTTCGGGGCAAAGAAGGCCATGCTCCGCTACAGAAGCAACAGGCACTGACCTGTCTGCGCGGTCGGAACGTTTTTTTAATTGTGATCGACCATGTATGTGCGCATCATGCCCGTTATGATGGATGCATGATTATGACCATGACCGAAAATTTCACAAAAAATGATATATTTATATACATGTTCTTTCATAGTAGTTTGCTCTAATGAAAAACAATAAATATAAGGAGATATTTTTGCGTTTTGGCTCGGAATATCGATAACAGATACCTTTATATATGATGTATGAAAAAGCGAAACTACACAAAGAATTTTCATCATACAATATATAAAACTTTCTATTTCATTTCAGTTAATGTTAAATATTGTGCAAGTGATTTTTATTTTTAGAGGTTTCTAATGTAATTTAGAACATTCTATAAACCGCTTAATGGAGGAAGAAAATGGCAGATAACAAGAAAGCACTCTATGATGCAGTGATAGCCTATAAGGTTCCCGGCATCCAAGAGGCAGTGGCAAACGCACAGAAGGCGGGAATGTCCGCCGGGGAGATCATCGACGCCATGGGGGATGGAATGACCGAGGTCGGTATTCTCTTTGAAAGGGGGAAACTGTTCCTGCCGCACGTTCTGAGCGCCGCGCAGGGAATGAAAAATGCAATGGTAACACTCGGGCCGGAACTTTTGGCAAGCGGAGACGCAAGCACAAAGAGGGCCTCCGTCGTCATGGGAACTGTAGAAGGGGATGTCCATGACATCGGCAAATCCATATGTTCGACGATGCTGCAGTGCGCAGGGTTTGACGTTCACGATCTCGGAAGGGACGTGCTTAAGGCAGCGTTCATAAAAGAGATCAAAGAAGGATGCACAATGTGCGGGATGTCCGCCCTCATGACCACGACAATGACCGTCCAGAGGGACGTGATCGAGATCCTGAAAACAGAGGGCATGCGCAAGAAAGTGATCGTAATGGTCGGCGGCGCACCTGTAACGCAGGCATATGCGGACAAGATCGGGGCCGACATATACGGAGAGAACGCGAGCGAGACGACGCAGAAGGCCAAGGCAATAACCAATTGAGGCGATAACAATGTCAAAATTCTATACAAGAATGGGTGACGGAAAGAGGGTCATGCTGACCAAGGAACAGATAGTGAACGACATCCAGGCAGGTTTCGCCGACGCGGCCGACATGGCAGGCGTAGCCGACCTTACGGCGAACGAGATCGAGCAGCTGTTCGAGATCATCTCGGACAAGAACAGGATCGTCGGTGTCGAACCCGGCAACGAGGTCGTTGTGTCGTACGACATAGGACAGCTTGATTTCACCGGCGACAACGGTAACAGCGGAAACGGTATCGACGTCGGAAGAAGGGAATCAGCCCTTCTGCACGAGAGGGCTCTCGGAGCCGACACGTTCGAACTGGCGCACGCTGACTACAGCATAAAGCCCGTAAAACCCATCATCGCGAACGAGATGCAGACAATGGAAGAGATACAGTCAGAGATCATCATCCCCTACTTCTACGGAGCGATGCCCAACTCTGGATTGTACTACGCGCCCGACGGACCGTACGGGAACCCGGCGGACCTGATGAGGGAATTCAAGATCGAGGAGGCCATGCAGGCCGCGGAACTTACCGCCGACCACTTGGCCAGGGACATCGAGTATGTCGCACCGAAACTGGTCTCGGCAGGAGCGGACGGATTCAACTTCGACACCACCGCATCAGCCGGAGACGCAGACTTCGTCGGTACGCTGAAAGGAGTGGAGGCACTCAGGAAAGAGTGTCCGAACACATACATCCTGCTCGGAATGGCCGGAGAGTCCGTTATGGGTATCCACGGGTCCATCGAATACAAGGGAAAGGTCGTTGCAGGTACATACCCCCACCAGCAGGTAAAGCTGGCGGAGCAGGCCGGAGCGAACGTCTTCGGACCGGTCGTGAACACGAACACAAGCAAGAGCCTCGCATGGAACCTGGCCCGCTCGGTGGCATTCGTGAAAGAATGCGTGAAGGTCGCAAACATCCCCTGCCATGTCAACATGGGAATGGGTGTCGGCGGTATACCCATGTGGGAAACGGCGCCTAACGACGCAGTCACAAGATGCAACAAGGCAATGGTCGAGATCGCCAAAGTCGACGGTGTCTAGATCGGGGTGGGGGACACAGCCGGAATGGCGGTTCCTCACTTTATGGCGTCCGGGATGGGGGGCATAAGGACAGCAGGCGACATGGTCGCAAGGATGGAATTCTCTAAGAACATGAAGATCGGCAAGGCAAAGGAATACGTTGCCAAGAAACTCGGTCTGTCCTCACTTGAGATCGCCGATGAGCACATCATGAGGGAACTCAGGGATGATCTGAAGATCGGAGTTGTAACTGGTGTGCCGAACGCCCCGAGAGGCATAGCGGCAAAGATGAACATCGAGAGGCTCATTGACACCAAGATCAACAGCTGCGAGATCTTCAGAGAGGTAACGAAAAAGAGGTAAATTTTTTCAAAGGTGCAATGACCCAGTGTCATTGCACCACATTTCTGAAAAGGTGGAAAATATATGTCTGAAAATGAAAATGCAGAAGTGACTGGCGGTGCGCTCGTCAGATCGATCACCTGGAAGCAGGGACTCTTCATTGCATTGGGTGTACCCATACTGATCCTTCCGTCGTTGTACGACGTTGCGGATACAATATGGGCTTTCTCGATAGTGATGTGGACCATCTGCGTCTTGCAGGGATTCCTTCAGAATACAGCGTACGGCGAGATGGTCACTGTCTTCCCCGGAGCAGCAGGTCTACCGGGCTGTGCGCAGGTTGTATTCACGCCGGCAACAAAAACGAAAAAATACGATTCAGGAAAACTGATCGGCGCGTTCTGCGCATGGTGCTATTGGTTCGCATGGACCCCTGTAGTGTCTATATTCACCCTTATGATAGGTGACTATCTTCAATACTTCGTTCCCGCTCTCGCTGATGTCGACACACTGCTGCTTTATGTGGTGCTCGGCCTCGTGATCGTGACAGCTATGACGCTCATATCGTCCCGCGGATTGACCGGAGGGTCGGTGTTCGGACTCGTTCTGGCCATAATCGCGATAGTGCCGATGGTTGTCATCCTCGTAGCGGCATTCTTTATGGGAGGGGACGGCGGAGGCGCGATGTTCGATTTCAGCCTCATTACCGATGAATTCCTGCCTCCGGATTGGGGCTGGGGTGCTACTGATATAATGTTACTATTCGGTGTATTTGCGTTAGCTCAATGGAGCGGATGCGCCTGGGAAACGGCTGCATTGTACGGACCCGAATACAAGAACCCCAACTCGGATGTTCCGAAAGCTTTGTTCGCATGCGGCGTAATATGTCTGATTCTCTACTTCTTCGTGGCTACCACCGTCTTCGGGACGCTCGGGATGGATGGAATAGACGATGCGGGATACCACTCGATAGGTCCGATCGCAACAGCTGTGTTCGGAGACATCGGAGGCCCGATCGCACTCACCCTCTTGGTGGCCGCAATGGTCCTGATTATACAGACTGGTTTCCTGGGATCCTCAAGGACACTGTATTACATGTCCCACGAGGGCAACATGCCTAAGTTCCTCGGAAAGCAGAACAAGCGCGGAATGCCGGTCAACGCGATGCTGACCGTAAGTGCCTTCAACATGATCCTGGTCGTTACCGCAACGGTGGAGATCGGAGACTTCGTCGGCGGCCCGATGATGATACTTGCGGCTTCCGCCGTGGCGTATTGTCTTGCGCACGTAGTGGCGTTGTCTGCCTACTTCAAGTCAAAGACGGACGCCCGCTTCAAGGACCTGGAGAGACCTTTCTCCGCTCCGAGAGGATGGAAATACGTTGCGTTGGGAATGGTCTGTTATGAGGCATTCGTGCTGATACCGTGTTTGCTCTATTGGATGAAC
>WRKC01000075.1 GCA_009778275.1 Methanomassiliicoccaceae archaeon | reverse complement strand
GTGCGTGGCCCGCGGGATACAACCCCAACGCGGACATCAAGCACAACAACGTCTCCTCGTACAACCTGCCTGCGGATGACTTCATCTATCTGTTCTTCCACATCGGCAAGGGCGCGAAGTGGTTCGTACAGCCCCTCACCGTGGTGGGATGGGTGTTCGACCACGGCGAGGGCCCCTTCCTCAGGGAGTACTCCGGTAACGATGTTGTCATGAAGGTCTCGGGCGCGGACGGGATAGTCTACGAGGGCGCTCCCGGCCTCGTGAAGGACCTCAAGGCCGGAGAGTACACGGTCGCCATCTTCGTCGACGGCATCGCCGTCGGCGAGATGCAGGTGATTGTGGAGGCCGGAACGGTGGTCTCGGCGAACTTCGGTACGCTCATCGCACCGTACGCCGGCGTTCCGGATGTTATCTACGACGACGGTCCGTAAACGCATATTACAAACAGCACACGCCGGCGGGCGCAAGCCCCCCGGCGTGTCTTCATTCTTTTTTATTTCATCCAAAGAACACTTCGATTCTGTACTTATTTTGTTGATCTGTTCTCAGACGCACTGACGAACTTATAAATAATACTTCAATAATGGAGACAGCCAGAGGAACAGGTAAATGGCACGTTTTAAAGAAGCTGAGCACAGGCTCCTTGAAAAAACAGTCTGTATGAACTGCTATGCAACGAACCCCAAAAAGGCGGATAAATGTCGCAAATGCGGATACAGCAACCTCAGGCCCAAGGCAAAAGAGAGCAGGAAACAGTGATTCCCCTTCTCCGTCTGGCATGCTTTACGCATAAGGGTTCAGGCACCTCATTTGTTTAATGTTAATATAGTTCGAGGGCGGTCTAGGTATCGCCAGATACCCTGAAGTAAGAAGGATGAGGATTGTGAATAGTACCGAAGCGGATCCTGAAGGGCCGAAAGCGTCCTCGGCGAAGGACGGAGTGACGTTCGGCAGTTCGTATGTGATGTTCCAAAGCGGTCCCGATGCTGTTAACGACCTGATATCGAGGTTCGGCAACGAAGGATACGATGTGCTGGTAGTGACCGCGGGAAAGAAAAAGACCGTAAAGAAAAGATTCGGCCGCAGCAACGTCGAAGCCCTGACAATGAAGATCAGATTCTTCGGAGGCCACTTCAACATCTACGGGCTCGGTACGATGATCGACAGCGTTATGGATTTCATCGCGAAGAATGAAAGGCCGGTCGTGGCATTCGATGATCTGAGCAAGATAATCGAAAGGAACGGTATGAACTCCACACTCGCGGCTGTACACCAACTCATCACAGAAAAATATGATAAGGACAAATCATTCCTTGTATCGGCGGACCCCGAAGGGTTCACTGACAAGGACAAAAAGATATTACTCAACCATATGGCGTATCACGACCCAATCGGAGAATGAGCATGAAGATCGAAAAAGTATGGGCAAGGGAAGTTCTGGATTCCAGAGGGAACCCCACTGTTGAGGCCGAACTTACCGTAGGGGGGAAGAGGATAACCGCAATAGCACCGTCAGGTGCCTCCACGGGCACATGGGAGGCTCATGAGCTGAGGGACGGCGGGAACAGATACGGAGGGAAAGGCGTACTGAAAGCCGTCGAGAACATAAGGAACGAGATATCGAGGACGATCGTGGGAATGGACCCTTCCGAGCAAAGAACGATCGATTACGCCCTTATCGACCTGGACGGCACCCACAACATGACAAGGCTCGGCGGGAACGCAACGGTCGCCGTATCTCTTGCGGCCGCAAGAGCGGGTGCGTACGCACTCGGGAAAGAGGTGTACGAGCACATTGGTAATGACCATGTCACGCTTCCGGTGCCGATGTTCAATATAATCAACGGCGGGAAACACGCAGGAGGGGATCTCGCGATCCAAGAATGCATGATAATCCCCGCAGGCGCGGAAAACTTCTCTGAATGTCTGAGGATGTCCTCGGAGATATACATGCAGTTGAAGTCAATACTGAAGAAAAAATATGGCACGGGGGCGGTGAACATCGGTGACGAAGGCGGATTCGCCCCCCCGCTGGAAACCGTCGGGGAAGCCTTGGAAACAATAATGAGTGCAATATCGGAAGCCGGCTACTCGCCGGGGAACGACGTGTTCTTATCGATAGACGCGGCATCCTCGGAATTCTATAATAATGGAATATATGAGGTGGACGGCCTGAAGCTTTCCGCAGGGGAGCTTGCAGACCATTATGCCTCCCTGGCCGATGATTTCCCACTGATAAGCATCGAAGACCCGTTCTTCGAGGATGATTTCGATACGACAGCCGAACTCACATCCATGATCGGCGGCAGCGTGCAAATTGTTGGTGATGACATCTTCGTGACGAACACCGGGCGTTTGTGCAAGGGGATCGAGATGGGAGCCGCGAACGCGCTGCTCCTTAAGGTCAACCAGATAGGGACCGTTACCGAGGCGGACGATGCGGCGCAGATGAGTTTCGACAACGGATACAAGGTAGTGGTCTCCCACAGATCTGGGGAGACCGAGGACACTACAATAGCCGACCTTTCCGTAGGGTGGGGCACGGGCGAGATAAAGACCGGGGCCCCAGCAAGGGGAGAGCGCACGGCAAAATACAACAGACTGCTGAGGATAGAGGAAGAACTGGGTTCGAAAGCAGCGTTCCCCGGCTTGAAAGCGTTCAGGTTGTGATGAGATGGAAAAACTGTTCATTGCAGATGAGAAGGACGTGCGGGAAGGGTGCACGATGGACATATACTTTGAACGGACAAAGAGGATACTGGAAGCATCCGGACTGTCCGGGACGAAAGTATGCGCGGAGATAACCGGAAGCAACTTTCCCAGGGGATGGCCGTGGGGCGTGTTCTGCGGGCTCGAAGAGGTCATAAGATTGATGGAGGGTCTTCCCGTATCGATATCCGCGATACCGGAGGGCACAGTGTTCAAAACGAGGACCGCCGACAGCGTCAGGGTCCCCCTGATGAACATCTTCGGGGCATACACCGACTTCGGCGTAATGGAGACGGCAATACTAGGTATGCTCTGCCAATCCTCCGGGATAGCCACCGCCGCGGCGCGGACGAAGATAGCGGCCAAGAACAAGATGATCATCGCCTTCGGCAACAGAAGGATGCATCCCGCCATCGCGGGGGTGCTTGACCGGTCCTCCTTCATCGGAGGATGCGATGCAGTATCGTCGAAGATAGGCGGGGACATAATAGGCATGGAGCCCATTGGCACCGTCCCTCACACGCTGATGCTTCTGATGGGAAGCAACGATGCCGCTTTCAGGGCATTTGACAGGGTCATAGAGAAGGATGTCCCCAGAATAATGCTGATAGACACTTTCTCCGACGAAAGGGCGGCCGCTCTGGAAGCGTGCAAGTCAGTAAAGGACCTGAAAGGGGTCAGGCTGGACACCCCGGGCTCCAGAAGGGGCAATTTCAAAGAGTTGATAAACGAGGTCCGGTGGGAACTCGACATGAACGGCCATAAAGATGTGGATATAATCGTATCCGGCGGTCTGGACGAGGACTCGATCGCGGAGATCGTGGATACATCCGTATCGGGATTCGGTGTCGGGACATCCATCAGCAACGCGCCGACTCTGGACCTTTCCATGGATGTGGTGGAGAAGGACGGGCAGCAGATATCAAAGAGGGGCAAGTTCGGCGGAAGGAAATACACATACCGTTGCCCGCACTGTTTCGAGATGGGTGTATCCCTGAAGCAGGACGATGCCATATCATGCTGTTGCGGCTGCGACATGGAGATGATCGAGACGGAGGTTCTCCGTGACGGCAAGAGGGTAAGCAAGGAGAGGACGCCTCCCGAGATCCAGGAGTTCGTTCTGAAACAACTCAAAGCGGCAGGGAGATCGTAATTCTCGGCGTTTTCCCTCCAAAAACCCCCTTATATGTTGTATATAAAGGTTGTTATTAAGATATTGAGTAGCTACGCTCTTTGTGTGAAGTATAAATACCAAAAAAATCCAACTAACGGAAAGCTTATATCCCATCTCTAGTATAGATACGTATAACGTTTGGCTGTCGCATATTGGATGGGGTTGTGACGGTGAACTCAGCATGGTATGGGAGCAGGTCACTGTGAGTTACGACTATAATTCCAATAGATTAATTCCTCGGGGAAGCGCATACGCTCGTATGCTGGATAACGCTGGCCCTAGGTCTCTGATGAAGATCTATTGTTCATGCGGAAGGATAGTCGACCTCGACAGGAAGGTAATGGCCGTCAAGAGGTCACTGAAGAAGGATGTCGAGTGTACCGTATGCAGGAACGCGCGCATCTCCATGGAAATAGATCTTTTGAACGATTGTTTCGCCGGTGTCTCTTCGGCGGAAGAAGACCCACAATATTGATTCTCGTCATACTGCACACGAAATCATGAAATAACACGAAATATAAAATTTGTGTGCATTAAAATAAGTGCCATACTGTCTGTTTCATACGACGATCGCCGTGCTGATCAAGTGCTCTTCGCTTTGGCCTTTGTCCGCACTTTCTTCTTTGTTTCGGCGGGCTTGCTGCCGCTTTTCCCGGCGGCGGTCTTGCGCGGTCTCCCCCCGCGGGCCGTCTCGCAGTCGAGGTTGATGCATTCCTTTGAACCGTTGAATATTATGAGGGGGGAACCGCACGTCCCGCATTGCTCTCCCGCAGAGGAAACGGTGCCTCTCGGTCTGAGCGGATAGGTCTGAGAACATTTGGGCCACTCGGAACATCCTGCGAAACGCTTTCCCGCTTTGGAGAATGTTATCCTGATCGTACCTTCACCGCAGGCGGGGCACTTGCCGAGGTTATTCTTCTCGGTGTTGCTTTTACATTTCGGGTCCAGGCACTGTATTGACGGAGGCACGCCTTTCCGGATGATCTTCAGCTGCGCCAGGCCGCAATCGGGGCAGGTCGTCTCCGTGGTCTGAATCATCGCACCTCTCGGAAGAGGGTACGCACGGGCGCATTCCGGATATCCGTCGCATCCGATGAAATTCCCGTTCTTTGATTTCTTTATCGTCATGTTATTGCCGCAGGTCGGACACAGCCCTATGAACTGCTGAGTTCTCAGAGCGGACCGTATCTCATCTCCGAACTGTTCTTTTTCCGAGGATATCTTCTTTGCCACAACGAACAGCATATTCTGCGATTCCTTCACTACGCCTTCAAGCGTGTTCTTGCCGATGCTTATGCTGAGCATATCTGATTCAAGCTTGGACGTCATCTCCGGTTCGGTGATGCCCCCACCGTGCTTTTCCAGCGATCTTGTGAGCGCCGTACCGCTGGCGGTCGGTATCATGTAGTTGCCCTGAACGTAATTCCTCGAGAACAGTTTGCCTATTATCTCATGTCTGGTGCTCTTCGTTCCCAGCTGCAGCCTGTCCATCTCTTGGATCAGAGATCCCTGGTTGTATCTGAAGGGGGGTTTCGTCTCCGATTCCTCCAGACTCTTGGACCTGATGTCAATTTCGTCGCCTACCTTCAGTTTCGGCATGCGGGTCTCAGCGGTCTTGATGTATTTCTTATAGTATTTCTTCCAGCCCGGATCCTTCTGCACATAGCCGCGGGCTTTGAAGATCTCTCCGGCGACCTCTATCTCGCAGGCCGTTTCCTCGGCCACCGCATTCGGGCCGACTGTTGCCAGGAATCTTCTTACGATGAGTTCGTAGAGTTTCCATTTGTCGCCTTTCATCTTATCCGAGCTGGCGCCGGCCGTCGGATAAATGGGCGGGTGGTCGGTCGTTCTCCTTTTTCCTCTGGAAGGAATTATCTTCTCTTGGGCGAGGATCTCTTCGACCTCCTCTTTGAATTCTGAATCTTTGAGCTTCTCGAGCACGCTCCTTATTCCGAGACTCTTTGGATACTCGGTGTTCTCGGTGCGCGGATAGGAGATGTACCCTCCTGTGTAGAGGTCCTCGGCGAGCTTCATTGTCGTAGTCGGCGGTATACCTATCTTGTTCGCCTCCACCTGCATCGAGGTGGTATCGAAGGGGGCCGGGCGGTATTCCTCTTTGGTTGAAATGTCATATGCCGTTATCTTCCCCTTCTTCGCATCCGAGATGACGGACATGACCTTCTCCGCATCCTCTTTTTTCCAGAACGGGTTCTTCTCATGCTCCCCTTTGAAAGCGAGCATCCCGAACTTGCCGACTATGCTCCAGAACGGAACGGGAACAAAGTTCTCGATCTCCTCATGGCGGTCCACCAGCAGTTTCAGGGTAGGGCTCTGCACCCTGCCTACGGACATGAAGTTCTTTCCCACTTGCCCGGATGACAACGAGACCAGCCGCGTGAGCACAGCTCCCCATGAGAGGTCGATGATCTGCCTAGCCTCGGCGGCGTCAGCCAATTTCCGGTCGGGCAGGGTGAGTTCGGAAAAGGCCCTTTCGACCTCGCCTTTGGTCAGCGCGCTGAATTTTGCGCGTTTCACTTTCGACATGTCGGCGCCGACGGCCGTTACCGTCTCCACCCCGATGAGCTCGCCTTCCCGGTCAAAGTCGGTGGCGATGATGATCTCGTCGGCGGTCTTCGCAAGTTCGTTGATCTTACTGAGAATGGATTTGACCTTCACCTTTTTCACGGGTTCGGCGTATACCATGTCGACGGGGGACACGCCTCCCCAGTCGTTGTACTCGTCGGAATAATCCAACTCTATGATGTGGCCCCTGAGACTGACGACGGTGTAGTCATCCCCTCCTGCTTCGAATTTTATCACGGTAACATCCCTTCCCGATTCCGGATGGGATTTACCTTCGGACAAAATGGCGGAGATCCTTCTGGCGGCGTTCGCTTTCTCCGTTATGATCAGTTTTCTCATTCGCCCAAGCGACATCATAGGCATTATTTAATCGTTCCTTAACGGAAAAGCCCGCTGTTTTATCGGGGAGCCTCTTGAACGCCGGCCTTCCCGGCCTCAATGCCTTACGCCGATGTGGTGCATGTGGCCGGTGGTCTGCGATGCCATGGTAAGCTTGCACCTGAGAACCCCTTTGATGGAAGATATCTCGTTCGAGAGTACCTTAAGCTGACCCAATTCCCCCTCGACTATCAGGACCTCCATGCACTTGTCGTGATTCAGGTGCACATGGGTGGTCGTGATGATGTTCTGCATCCTGCCGTGCTGCATCTCGGTGAGCTTCTCGGATATGCCGGTGGTGTGGTGGTCGTAAACTATCACGATGACGCCGCACATGATGTCCTTGTCGTTCTTCCATTCGCTCTCCGCAAGAGAGTCGCGCACAAGGTCCCTTATCGCTTCCGACCTGCTCACATATCCTTTTTTAGAAATGACCTTATCAAAATCTTTCAAAAGTTCAGGTTCCAGAGAGACACCGATGCGCGTTACGCCATCCATATCTGTAGATGGTAATACCTATTAATAAAAATTTCATATAATATGCATAAAGAAACCCATGTCGTAACCCTCAGACGTGGAATGCGCTGTATTTATCTCCGAGCAGCCATTACTCCGAACGATGACCAGTGACCCCGGACCATTGAGTAAGGCTCTGGATAATGCGATACGCAACGCTGTATCAGGCAAGGATGTCGGCATCGCTTTCTCCGGAGGGTTGGATTCCGGGGTGGTCGCCGCCATCGCCGGGGAATATGCTGCAAAAGCAAGACTTTACACAGTGGGATCGAAGGATTCCCGCGATGTAGAAGAGGCAAGGTCCTCTGCGGAAGAACTGAGAATGGAATGGGCGCACATACCGCTGACCGAGGACGGCGTAAAAGAGGGTCTGAGGGAAATGATATCCATAACGGGAACGAAGGATCCCGTCACACTGTCCTTCGAACTTCCGCTGTTCTTCGTCTGCATGAATTGCGAGGAAGAGGAGATCATCACCGGCCAAGGCGCGGATGAACTGTTCGCCGGCTATTCGAAATACATCGGCCTCAGCGGGGACGATCTCAAAAGAAGGACGGCCGAGGACATGAGGAAGCTGTCCGAGGTCACTATCCCCCACGAGAGGAAGGTCGCGGAGCACTTCGGAAAGAAGATCCATTATCCCTTCTTGGACAAGGAAGTCGTCAAAGAGGCGCGCGCTGCGGATAACGGCTGCGCCCCGGACGGCAGCCCCGGATCAAGGAAAAGGACCCTGAGGGAGGTCTCGGACATCATCGGATGCCCTTGGCTGTCCGTAAAGGAGAAGAGATCCGCTCAATACAGCTCCGGCGCGATGGCACTGATAAAAAAGATATGCAGAGACGGCGGCATGACGTATGCCGAACTGATAGGGACGCTCAGCGGGGAGGAGATGTAAATGGCCGCCGACGCGCTTTCATGGCTGTTCTCATTCGCACTGCACGGGATAAAGCTGGACCTTGAGAACACAAAGGACCTTTTGAGAAGGCTCGGGGACCCGCATCTGTCCATGAAATATGTCCACGTGGGCGGTACCGACGGAAAAGGGTCGATATCATCCTGCATAGCGTCCATACTCATTTCGTCCGGCATCAGGACCGGGCTGTACACTTCCCCGCACATCGAGGAGTTCAACGAGCGTATCACCGTGGACGGGGAGAAGGTGACCGACGATGAGGCAGCGGAAATTCTGGAATCGATGAAAGGTTGTGTCGCGGACATGGAAAGGGAAGGAAAGATCCCGACGTTCTTTGAGCTGGCGACAGTTATGGCATTCCTGCATTTCAAGAAGAAAGGCGTAGAATATGCAGTGATGGAGGTGGGAATGGGCGGAAGATTGGATTCGACCAACGTGATAACCCCGGAAGTGTGCGTGATAGGCAACATCAGCATGGACCACGAGGAATACCTGGGGGATACGATCGAAAAGATAGCGTTCGAGAAGGCGGGGATAATAAAACCCGGCGTGCCCTGCGTAACGCTGAACAAGGACGCGGCGTTCGGTGTTCTGAAAAGTGCGGCGGAGGACAGAGGCGCACCCATCACACGCATAGATCCCGCGGACATCACCGCAGGGGCGATGAAAGAGAGCGGGGTGGAATTCTTTTACAAAGAGGAGAGGTATGAACTGTCGATACCCGGCCGCCGCCAGGCCGACAACGCATCGATGGCGATCGAGGCCGTTTCCAA
>WRKC01000074.1 GCA_009778275.1 Methanomassiliicoccaceae archaeon | reverse complement strand
ATCGATGAAAACAAGACGAAGGACCTTTCAGATAGGATCGGAATAAAGGTCGCAGACGATCTCAGAGGTTCGCTATCCTCTCACGAACTGGTATTCAACGCATCGCCGGCGTCCATTGATGGAAATTATGTGAAAGAGGGAGCTATATTCTCGTCGCCGGGAATACCTTTCCCCTTCGACGAGACCGGTATAAGGAAGGCAAAGATGATAATACACGACCCACTGGATATCGGGGTGGCTGTGATGGCGGTACAAAGCGCATCCTTTTCCAGGCTGAAGGGACCGTAAATGGAAAATATGCGGATATTGTAACCTGTTGCATGAAGATGCTTGTGATAAACGGGTCACCAAGGGCGAACGGCAATACCTCCGAACTCGTCAAACAGTTCCTGAAGAGCGTCGGTGACAAAGCGGACGTTGAGGAGGTGCGTATTTTCGGCATGGAGATAAAAGGCTGCAGCAACTGCGGCGCATGCCAGAAAGCGGCTCTGAAAACGCATTGCGCGGTCATGGATGACATGATCGACCTGTATCCGAAGATATTGTCATCGGACATCATAGTCATCGCGTCCCCGATATACATGTGGCAGCTAACCCCGTGTACGCTCGCGTTCCTGAACAGGCTGCACTGTCTCTGCTGCGTAGGAGACCCTTCGTACAATTTCATAAAGGGAAAGAAGATGATGGCGCTGATAACGCTAGGCGACGATGTAGAGGTCGCGGATTACGCCATGAACGGGCTGAAGGATTTCTGTGAGTACTTCTCTTTGGAGTACCTATGCGATCTCAGGATACCCTTCGCGGATAAGGAGAAGATCTCCTCAGGCCAATACGAAATAGGATTGAATGGGATTACCGAGATCATCCTGAAGTGAGATCAGTCGTATTTGCGGTTATCTGTCACGTGCTGGGCCTTGCCCTCGAACCTTTTCAGCGTATCAGGCAGCACCAGCCTGACCTTAGTGCTGATGTTGAGTGCGCTTTTCAGTCTATCCTCGACCTGCCTTGCCATTCTCCCCAGTTTTACCATATCGTCTGCAATGGAGGACTCGTTCAACTCGACCTCTACGGTCATATCGTCCATGTAATTCTCATTTTCCAGAGTGATGTGGTAGAATGTGCTGAGGTACGGTATCTCTCCGATCACGCTCTCTATCTGCGAAGGGAATACGTTCACTCCGCGCACGACAAGCATATCGTCCGTTCTTCCGGACAGCATCATAAGGCGGGGATGCGTCCTTCCGCACTCACATTTCTCCCAGTCGAGCGCGGAAACGTCCCCTATTTTGTATCTGATGAGGGGGAACGCCTCTTTCTGCAGCATTGTGATGACGAGTTCTCCCTTTTCGCCGTCAGCGCATTGGTCGCCGTTCTTGTCCAGCACTTCCATGATGCAAAGGTCCGCCCAAACATGCAGGCCGGCCTGTTCTTCGCATTCGAGGAAAGAAGGTCCGTTGAATTCGCTCGCTCCGTAGCAATTGTGTATGTGTATCCCGGTCCTGTCCTGGATCTTTGCTCTCATGCTCTCGGACCAAGGCTCCCCTCCTGCGATCGCCAGTCTCACATTCGTATCTCTGCGCATATCCACTCCCATCTTGTCGCATGTGTCAGCGATATGGAACAGGTACGAAGGTGTTCCGACGAACGCCGTGACATGGAGGTCCTTCATGAGCTGTATCTGTCTCTCTGTGTTCCCTGTGCTGGCAGGCAGCACCGTGGCGCCGAGTTTCTCCGCAGCATAGTGAACGCCCAATCCTCCGGTGAACAGGCCGTATCCATGGCTGTTCTGCACCAGGTCGTGCTTTGTCATCCCGAAGGAGACCATCCCTCTGGTAAGGGATTCCGCCCAAAGGTCAAGGTCTTTCCTGGTGTACCCGACGACCGTTGGTTTTCCTGTTGTGCCTGATGAGACATGGAGTCTTACAAGATCCTCGTAAGGTCTTATGAAAAGGCCGTCCGGGTAGTTGTCCCTGAAATCCGTCTTCCTCATGAAAGGCATCTTCCGGAACGATCCCATGTCGGTGATGTCTGCAGGCGACAAGCCTGCCGCTTTCATACGATCGTGGATGAATTTTGATGAATCATACATTGTGCGGACCTGCTTCTTCAAAAGACTCAGTTGAAGCTTCTCAAGCTCCGCACGGGGCATCGTTTCGATCTCTTTATTCCAGAATGCCATATCATCACTTCATCGTGCTATTCGTTGTCACGTTTACATGGAGACGACACTTAAATATTTACCTGACACAGGCAGGGATCATTCAAGCCTCATCGACCCCGCAATCCTCAATTTTCCGCCTTCCAGATACATCATGACCCCGATATCGCCCGGCTTGTGTATCATGTCCGACTCCATCTCCACGGTGAGGGTGGGGTTCCTGAAATCACTGCCGTCATCGACGCTTGTGATCCTTGACGGGATCATCTGCATCCAGTGTCCGATATGGAGCACCATCCCCTCTTTCAGAGGCGATGGCCAGTATTTGATGAGCTCCGCCTTTCCAACGATCTTGCGGGTCATTTTCACAGACGGGTCGGTGGTAAGCACGAATCCCCTGTCCAACTCTTCGGATTCGATCCCCCTCAGGGCCAGCCCCACATGGTCCCCCCTGACGCCGTCATCCGCATCGATATCATGTTTTTGTATGGATTTCAGGACGACCTCCCGCTTAAGCGGGTACACATGCATCTTGTCGTGTTTTCTGAAATATCCGTCTATGACGGAACCGAGGACCACAGTACCCACCCCTTTGACGTTGAAATGGCTGTCTACCGGGCAGGACCCGCACGTTCCGCTGCCGGGTTTCCGGGCTTCTTTCTGAGCGATGTCCAGAAGGTCCTCTCTTATCTTGACGGGGTCCTCTTCGATCAACGAATATCCTTCCAAAGAGGTGCCGGCAATCAGCGGTGCGAGCTGCTCCTTTTGGATGTAGTTCCTGAGTATTATCCACCCCTTTCTTATCTTGAAAAGGTCCGTCATCACGATGGACTCCCCGAGTGAGGAATCTATCTTGTCCACGGCCAATATGACGAACTCCGACATACCCAACGAGTAGAACAGCGATGACAGCTTCTCGGGATACTTGGAAGGTTCGATCAGGGTGACGGAATCATTCCCTCTCTTCACTTCGAAGAAGGTCACATCGGTGACCGTACCTTTCTTCCCCACGCGATCCGCAAGGTCTTTCACTCCGAGGACAGCTACGTTCAGGTTGCCCACGGTCATATCTCCGATTTTTCGATCAGCTTTATCCCGGCGTCTTTCAGTACTTCGGCCGCTTTTTCGGCATCATCCACTCTCACAAATAGGAAATCGAAGTCCTTGTTGCTGTATGCATAGCCGTAATCGATGTTCATCCCGGCCTTCCCCAGGACATCCGCGGCCTCAAAGAATGAGCCGGGCGAATCCCTTATCGCGATCCCGATCACGTCCGTCTTTTTCACAATGACGCCTTGGGACCTGATGATATCGTACGCTCTGTCAGGGTCATCGACGATCGCCCTGAGTATCCCGAACTCGGTCGATTCGGCGAGGTTGAAACCCTTTACATCAATATTGAATTCTTTCAGTATCCCTGCAACGGCTGCCAAACGCCCAGGTTCGTTGTTGATGAATATCGAAAGCTGTGTGATTATGTTCTCGTTCTTCATTACATCACCCTTTTATCTATCACTCTTTTTGCTTTACCTTCGAATCTCGGAAGCTCGCCCGGAGCCCTAAGCTCCACAACAGCAGCTATGTCAAGGTATTTCTTGAGTTCGGATTCGATGCGCGTTCTCAAAGAGACCATGTCGGAGACCTTGTCGCTGAACACCTCGGGTCTGATCTCCACCTGTATCTTCATATGGTCGAGGGCCCCGTCCCTCGTTACTTCTATCATGTACTGTTCGCCTATCTCGGGCATCCTCATCAGAGTGTACTCTATCTGGGAGGGGAACACGTTTATTCCGCGTATGATCAGCATGTCGTCTGCTCTCCCGGTTATCCTGGATATCCTCGGCGACGTTCTTCCGCAGGGGCATTCGTCCTTGAGGATGGAGGAGATGTCCTTAATTTTGAATCTGATGATGGGGAGAGCTTCCTTCTTCAGCATCGTCACCACCATCTCTCCTCTCTCGCCGTTCTCCAGAAGCTCCCCGGTCTCCGGATCGAGGATCTCCGTGTACATTATGTCCCCCGCAATGTGGATGCCGTTCCTTTCTTCGCATTCAGTGAACATCGGACCCGCCTGTTCGGATGTTCCGTATATGTCGTAGGCCCTGATGCCCATCGAGCCCTCTACCTTCGAACGCATGCTCTCCGTCCACGGTTCAGCGCCGAGCACCGCTTTTTTCAGGCAGGTATCCCTTCTGAAGTCGATGCCCATCTTTGCGGCCACCGTATTCATGTGGATCAGATAGGAGGGGGTGCAGGCTATCGCCGTCACTCCCAGGTCCTGCATGAGCTCAAGCTGCCTTTCGGTGTTGCCTGTGCTGGAAGGGACCACGGATGCGCCTACCTTTTCTGCGCCGTAATGCAATCCCAGACCGCCTGTGAAAAGGCCGTACCCGTAAGACACCTGCAGGATGTCATCGCTGCCTATCCCGATGGAAGTGAGGGACCTTGCCAGTGCTTCGGTCCAATATGCAAGGTCGTTCTTCGTATACCCTACGACCGTCGGCTTGCCGCTCGTACCCGATGAGGCATGGAACCTGACTATCTCCGTATTGGGGACGTTGAACATCTTCGTGGGATAGTTGTTCCTGAGATCCTCTTTGTACATGAAGGGAAGCTTCTGCACATCCTCCAAAGACCGTATGTCATCTGGAAGCACACCGGCGCCCTTCATTCTGTCATGGTAGAATTTGTTGAAACCGTACAAGCTGCTGACGAGGGCCTTAAAACTCTGGTATTGGAGTTTTTTCAGGTCTTCGACAGGCATACATTCGATTTTTTCATTCCAGTACATCTTCTACCTCTGAGCCAAACCGATATCGGCACAACCGCCCCTATGTTGGTTTTATTATTTATGTAATGCTTAGGGGCATATATGGATGACCCATCTGAAGGTCGGGGGAGCGACCAGGTCGATTGTTGGGAGAGGTTCTACAGGGAGAACAAACGGCCTTGGAGAGGCATCGGAAAGGTAAGTCTGGATATTCCGCCGGGGTCGAAGGTCCTGGATATAGGATGCGGCAACGGGAAGACGACTGCCGCCCTGATAAAGATGGGGTTGGACGTTACGGGGCTGGATTTCTCGCCGTCGGCAATAAGCCACTGCATCAGCGTCTTCGGCGACAAGGCGAAGTTCACGATCGCCGAATGCGACCGCATGCCGTTCTCCGACAACCATTTCGATGCGGCGGTCGCGGTGCACATACTGGAACATTTGAACGAAACGCAACTGAAGGATACCGTGAAGGAGATCTCCAGGGTGCTTGCGCCGGGAGGGCTGGTGTTTGTAAGGGTTTTTGCTGTAGGGGATGCAAGGTCAGACGGCAGGGACAGGAACAGAAGGGGCAACGGCATCGAGTACAGGTATTACTCCGAAGATGAGATGAAGAGCATCTTCAAGGACTTTGAACTGATAAGCTCCGAAAGGAAGGACGAGACGATGAGGTTCGGCGCAGTCAGGGTCAAGACGGAATGTCTATTCCGCCTGCCAGAGAGGCTTTGAAAAGGACGGCATCCGCCTGACAAAGGTATTGCGGCGAATGCGGAAAGCCACGCAGATGCCCGTTTAGATGTACTTCAAGAACATTGCAGCAGCACAAAACCCTCGAACGGACCTGTTCACCGCAGGATAGATATTTTGCACCGTTCACCGAAAACCGATTTCTATATTGAATATATTATTAATATATCAAAAGCGCCTTCATTATTCAGGAATACGCAGAACGGCGCTGGGGGAACGCAGCCGTCCGCGGATCATATGGCGGTGACTGTTAATGAGAAAAGCAACAACCGTTGCGAAAATCAAGTCTGCCAGCCGGCAGAAGGGGAGAAAGGCCGATATTGCCGGGTCTGAAGTAAAACATCACGGCATAAGCGCATACTCGAAGAAGGCCCTGTTGTTATCGATCGTATCGGTAGCGGTCATACTCTCCCCCTTGGCACTGATCGGAACGGACGTTGAATGGGTTCAAATGGCAGGAGGCGCTTCCGTACCTGTATGGGACGGCGAGCCCACGCCGTGGGACGGGTCGAGCCAAGCGTTCTCCACTGTGTCGACGACGAGTCCCGGTTCAGCGGGCAATCCATATCTCATACGAAACGCCGGCGATCTCAAATTATTGGCGGACGTAGTGAACAGCGGCACAAATAACACAGCTTATAATAATTCATCAATTTTCTATGAACTTAGAGATGACCTGCTCCTCAATGGGCTGGAATTATACAATGTTTGGGGGGACGGTTTTGTTCCAAAGAACGTATGGATGCCAATAGGGAACAGTTCGACCCGCCCATTTGCGGCGAACTTCGACGGCGGAGGTCACGTCATAAGCGGAATATACATCAACAATGCCAATACCGATGACCAAGGTCTTTTCGGGTATGTAAGAGGTACTTCGACCGTATATGTGACCTTAAAGAATGTGGGCATGGAATATAGTTTCATTGAAGCGGACGATTACGTGGGCGGCATCGTCGGGCATCTTGACTACGGCAACGTCACGAACTGCTACAACACGGGCAGGATAACCAGCATCGAAAGGGATTGCGGAGGTGTGGTAGGACTCCTTGCAAACGGCAATGTCACGAACTGCTACAACACCGGTACCATAAACACAATAAGAGGGGCCTTCATCGGCGGTGTGGTCGGTGCGTCCGACGCAACGGTCATGAGCTTGATTGTGAACTGCTATAACACAGGCAGTGTAACCTCCGCGACCAGTTGGGCAGGCGGCATTGCCGGCACTATTAATGATCATACTCGTGTTATTAATTGCTACAACACGGGCGACGTTACCAGCGATAATTACGTTGGGGGCATTGCCGGTTCTAATAACGGCAGTTTGATCCTTAATTGCTACAACACAGGCAGTGTACATAGCACAGGCAGTACCGCTTTTGGTATTTCCTACGGCAGAGCCGGAGGTACGGTCCGAAATTGCTATTTCCTGCAAGCATCGGGCGTCAACGAAGGTCTGACGGCCTCGCCGGGTGCGACCGATTCAGGCTCATTTGACATGACCGGCACATTGTCGGTAACGGTGACAGTCGGTGCAGGCCACTATTCCAATCTGACGGACGCATTGAACGCCAGGGTAGACACACCCCTAATAATGGGGGACTATAGTAGATGGGCCGATCCACACCCCCCCATCCTGATTGATAACCCTTACAACGGCATAGGTGGCACAGGTAACCCGCCTGGCGGCATATGGGACGGAACTATTTCGAGTGGTTTCGCCGGCGGTACAGGTACAGAGAGCGACCCGTACCTCATCTCAAACGGTTCACAGTTGGCATACCTAGGCGATGTCATAAACGGCGGCGTAACAGACCCCGACAACGGCGGTCTATACAACTCGCCCACAAAGTATTATGCAATGACATACAACATCGATCTGAACGATACTAAAAATTGGGGGTTATGGAACGAAACGCAAGGCAGTCAGAAGTCATGGACGCCGATAGGGACAGCCGCTAATCAGTTTGCGGCTAACTTCGATGGTTGCGGCTACATTGTCAAAGGCGTATACATAAGCACTTCCAGCAGCGGCCAGGGGTTGTTCGGATACGTGGCTGCGGCCGGTAGCGTAAGCGATGTGTGCGTGGAAGAAAGCTACATCTACTGTTCCGCCGCGGACGGCGTGACGGGCGGCCTTGTCGGCTACAATTACGGCACGATCGCGGACTGCCATAACGCCGGTACAATCGTTGCCAGCGGCACAGGCGGTTCCGCCGGCGGCCTTGTCGGCAATAATTACGGCACGGTCAGCAGTTCTTTTAACACCGGTATGGTTAACTCCAAAGCCAACGGCGGTTCCGCCGGCGGTCTGGTCTGTTTCAATTACGATACGATAATTTATTGTTACAGCAGCGGCGATGTAACGATCAATACAACTGCTTCCGTATATGCAGGCGGCGTAGCCGCTTATTCGGATCAAGGCAGCATCAGCAACTGCTACAATGCAGGTGCGATCTCAAACGCCGCCGCTGGTGCCAACCAAGGAGGTATCGTCGGTGGCAGCAACGGCGGCATGATCGAAAACTGTTACAACACAGGCAGCGTCACAGGCAGCGTTTCCAACAATGCAGGAGGCATCTCCGGCGAGACCGTTAATTCCACAGACATCATCAACTGCTACAATACAGGCAAAGTCACCGCCTTTCACTCAGGCGGCCTGATTGGCTCGTTTGACAATAGCACGGTCAGTTTAAGCTATTTCATGGCAGGAACAGCCACCTATGCGATCGGGGACCCTTACGGCAACCCAGCGGACACAAGTGTTTTTAGCACCTCTGGTGCATTAACGACTCCAGTAACGATCAACGGCATGATCAAAGATAATCTATTCGATGCTATTTGCGACTATGTTTCTTATACGAACGCTCTCCGTAAAAACGATAGTTTGCTCCCCTTCATAGACACGGGAAAGGACATCACAGCACCCGACATAAAGTATGCATTCCATGCAGAGAAAATGGTCATGTCCATTACCGGAACGATATATGACTACTACAACCCCCCCAGCCCATTGGGTGACGTTTATGTGCATTACGAGATAAGCGGCGACAGCAACACATATTCAGTCACATCCAACGTCACCACTGGTGAATACATAATAAACGTACCTCCCGGCTCAGATGTGACAATTACCGGATTATCCAAGGGCGGATACACAACGTATCCCCTCAATCAACTACCGTGTGAATTCGAATTCATCATATCCCCTCAGAAAAAAGATTTTACCATGGCGGAAGGCTTTGCAGCGACAGTGACGGTCACCCTCGACGGAGGCCCCAGAACGGGCCTCTCGGTGGCGCTGAAGGATTCCGGCGGGGTGTCCATCCCGCTGAC
>WRKC01000073.1 GCA_009778275.1 Methanomassiliicoccaceae archaeon | reverse complement strand
AAAAAAAATGCGCATGCGGTGTGAAAATAGGACCCATAAGGATATTGGAGGTGATCTCACTAATGCCTTCGGCGGACCCTGCGGCATGAGATGCGGATAACAGCCATTAGCATGTCCGATACGGCGGCATCAGGCGATCGAGATTCACTCTTTTCCTAATTCCTTGGACCGCATGGCGGACGCTTCTACGGCATTGATCAGCGCGGACCTGATGCCGCAGTCCTCCAGGACCCTCACTGCCTGTATCGACGTACCGTTTGGAGAACATACGATATCTTTCATCTTACCGGGATGCTCGCCCGTTTCCAGTATCGTTTTCGCCGCACCCAGCAGCGTCTGTGCGGCCAGCCTTGTCGAGACATCCCTGGGAAGCCCCATGAGCACCCCGCCGTCAGATAAAGCCTCGATGATCATATATGCGTACGCCGGCCCGCTGCCGCTGAGACCTGTGACTGCGTCGAGGAGTTCTTCCTTTACCTCAAGCGATATCCCGACGGCCTTCAGGACGCTCTCTACCGTCGCACAATCGTCCGATGTTGCTTTGGTGCCGCGTGAGAACGCGGATGCGCTGGCGAGCACCATGCAGGGCTGGTTGGGCATGACGCGAATGAACCTGCACGCTGGTACATAGGATTCCAGCGCCGAGATGGTCACTCCCGCCGCTATGGACATGACCAGGTGGTCCTTCGTCAGGCTACCCTTGATAGATGTCAGAACCTCATTCACCTGTTGCGGTTTGACCGAAAGCACTATGAATTTCGTGCTTTTTGCGACGACCGAGTTGTCCTCGTGGACATCTATCCCGAACTTGCCGGCGATGTACTTCCTCTGCGGCTCGTACACCTCGCTGGCGATGATCTCGTCGGCGGTATAGAGTCCTGTGTCGATGATGCCTTTCATCATAGCCCCGGCCATGTTGCCGGCACCGATGAAACCGATCTTTTTGGTCATTTTCTGCACCTGATTCACGATAACGATGAGGGTTAATAAACCTACTCCAAAAGCACCGGAGCGGCCATATTCTATTTATTTATCTAAAAGAGCTGCGGATGAGCCCGGTGAGGATCCTCGGGGAGTTCATCCAAATCGATCCCGCTTTCCAATCAAGACTGTTCTTGTCGCAGATGGTCGAGTTCATCAGCTCTCTTCCCTGTTCTTTGATCTCCCAGAGCCTTCTCTCCCTTTCCTCGATATTCTGGATGGTCATTATCTCATCTACCCTGTGCATCAGCATGCGGGCGGTCTCCGTTCTTTCCTTCCTTTGTTTCAAGACCTCTTCGGATATCCTTGAGCACTCGCATTCCATTGTCGCGAGTTCATTGGCGGCGTCATAGGACGTTTCCGCGATCATGTCCCTGTCCATCCATTTCGTCTCATACGAGAGAACAAGCTTCCAAGACGGATTCTCCAGCAGCCCTTTGTGCTCCTCCAGGGTCCTCGCGAAGAATCTGTATCCCCATTTTTCTGGCTCCTCGAACACCCTGCTGCCGGGATCGACGAAGGGTGCGAAGGGCGCATTGTAGATGAACAGATTATCCTCTTTCTTTACTAATTCCCATAGCCCCTTGGATGCCCTGACGCTGTTTATCGCCGATTCCCTGGTCTGGAACGGTATGCCCGTCATGCAGAAAAGGTCGAACCTTTCGCACCCGTTCCTGAACGCGGATCCCACGGACCTTTCTATAGATGCGTTCGAATATCCCTTTCCAAGCGCGTTCCTGACCCCCTCATCGAAGGAATCGGGGGAGAACTCAACGCTCCAGCCTCCGCCGAATGTCTTGTCCAGTTTTGAGAAGAATTCGTCGTCCGCTCCGTCGAAGAGTTCGACAACCACGTGGTTCTTTATGTTCCTCTCTTTTGCCTCTTTAAGGAACTTTTCCGCATAGCCTTTGCTGTGCTGTCTGAGATCTCCCACTATGAAGATCGGCGAATTGAGGTAGCTTTGGATCACTTCCATGTCCTCTGCAAGCTTTTCGGGGCTCCTGTAGGCGGGCGCTCTCCTGCAGACCGCCTTTCCGTTCGCATAGCAGGATCCCCCGCATACGGCACAGTTGAGAGAACACCCCCTTACCGAGAACACGGATGCGAGAGGCGTCTTGTCCCATCCGTACCACGGGAGTATGCCTTTGATATCCCTGTGCCTTATGGCGCTCTTGATCATTGTACCATAATCGAAATAAATGTCGTCCAGGCTCACGGGGCAGCGGTACATCTCATTATTGTGCACCTCCCCCCGGCCGTCCTTCCACACCAGGTTCGGGACCTCCGACAGATCCTTGCCGTCCCGCAGCGCCGTCATCATCCTGACCGTCGCTTTCTCTGTGGTGTCCCCCCTCATGACCATGTCGGTCTCCGGCCTGGCGATCAGCTCCTCCCAGAAATACGACGAGGTCAGACCGCCGAATTCCACTTTCGAGTCCGGATGATATTTCTTTACCAGCTTCGCTATCTCCGTCGCTCCGTGCACATGGGGCATCCAATGAAGGTCTATCGCGAAGACGCGGGCCTTAAGGCTCGCTATCCTCTTTTCCACATCGAACCTCTCATCCTGAAGCATCTGCACCGCAAGGTTCACTATCCTTGTCCTGAACCCGGCCGCTTCCAGATGGGAGGAGATGGTCATGAACCCGATCGGATACATCTCGAAGACCGGCGATGACGGAATGACATCGCTGATGGGGCCGTAGAGGATCGCCTTCTTCCTGAAGTCATATACGCTGGGGGCATGCAGGAATATTATGTCCGATTCGGCCATCTCATTCACCGTAACGTCTTACGCGCTGCTGGTAAGACCTTATCGCCCTGAGGAAGTCGATGTATCTGAACCCCGGCCAATAAACATCCGTGAAGTACAGCTCCGAATAGGCCAGCTGCCAAAGCAGGAAGTTCGATATCCTTACCTCGCCGGATGTCCTCAGGATCAGATCGGGATCCGGTATGTCTGAGGTATAAAGGTGCTTCCTGAAGATCTCTTCAGTAATATCCTCTGCTTCAAGTTCGCGGTTCGCGACCTTTCTCGCGATGTCCTTGACGGCGGAGATTATCTCCTGTCTGCTTCCGTATGCCATCGCGACGTTGAAACTGAAATCGGAATAGGCGGATGTTCTTTCGTCCGCATATTCTATGGCCTTCCTGACACTTTCCGGAAGGATGGAGATGTCCCCGAAGACCTTTATCCTTACCTTGTTCTCATGGATCCTTTTGTCATCGGCCATCCTGTACAGGGCGGCCTCCGACAATCCCATGATGAAATCGACCTCTTCCCTGTCCCTTTTGAAGTTCTCGGTGGAGAACGCATATACCGTGACATGGGAGACCTTCAGCTCCAGGCACCACTCCAGCATCTCTTCCACTTTCTTCTCGCCTTTGCGGTGGCCTTCGCTTTTGCCTTTTTCAAGGATCTCTTTCGCATATCTCCTGTTGCCGTCCATTATCACCGCGATGTGCTTCGGGATCGGCCCGCCGAGTACCTCTTTGATCAGCCCTCTCTTGTAGCGGGAGTATACTGTCTCAGAGAGTCTCTTGGGCAGCTTCATGAGATCACCTGAAATCCTCAGGTATCCCGGCGGCCTCGCCGCCCATATCGAAACAGCCTATGGAGGCCACTGCACCGATCACACCCGCGGGGCCGGTCAGGTTTATGACTAGGACCCCGCTCTCTTCAGCCGCTTTGACGGCATCATCTTCCGTAAGGATCTCCGTCTTCGCTCTCATTCCGTATTCTTTCAGCGCATCTGGTATGCGGAGCCCTTTGAAGACGGTCATCACGGAATTCTCCGAGAAGGATTCCTCTTTCATGAAATCGCTGCAGAACTCTATCAGCGCCGGTATCTCTTCCTCTTTCACCGCGAAGGATACCGCCGTGGAACAGCAGTTCGTTGTCTTGTTGGGGACCTTCGGATTCAATTGTATTATCTTATGCTCGATGAAACTGCCTATGGGGCATTTGCTTCCCATCTTCAGGGTCGAGACCCAAGATGCGCCTTTTTCCTTTGTGTCGGTGTCATCGATACCCACTATGACCCTTACCGTCTTCGGAGTGATGATATCGACATGGGCCACATGGGCCCCGCCCATCTTGAAGTCGTCCGGGTATTCGGTCTGGATCACGTCCTGGCACTGCGGTATGCATGCGCCTATGCCTATCGTCGCTCCGGCGATGCCGTACCATGTGGTCCTTACTCTGTCGCCCTCGACCTTAAGGGCTGCCAGCCCCTGGCCTCCGACATGCTCGGAAACCGGGCCGAAGTGAAGTTCCCTCTCTCCGACTGCAACATCCATTATCAGGGTCTGGCCGTCCATTCTTATGTCCTTGATGACGCCGCCGGACCTCTTACGGTTAACGACATCCCATTCCCCCGGGCCTTTTGAAATGCATTTCTCCACTATCTGCGCTATGCCGTTCTCCTCATCCACCATTGTGAGGAACCCTCTGCAGAACAATTGACCGTATTTCTGCCTGACCTCGTCCGGCCTGAGAATGTCCACCATGCTCAGTCCTCTTCTTCATCCGGGCCGTCATCGTCCTCTTCGCCGTCCTCATCTTCCTTTTCATCGGCGATGTAAAGGAACTCCGGCGGGACCTGGTCGCAAAGGAACACCGTCTTCGCGGCCCTTCCTATCTCTATCCCGGCATCAATGCAGCCTACCGTGTCGATAGCGAGGATCACCGGATCGTCCACTCTGACGGAACCTGCTCTCACAGCATCGCCGTATGAACGGGAAAGATGGACCATTGCCCTGTCCGAGGGGAAAAGCCCGTCCTCCAGCAGCAGATCGCATTCCTCTTCCGTCGTTGGAAAATAAAGCACTTCCGGTATGCCGTCCACCGGGAGCCTGAGATTCAGCTCGATGGTGTGGCCGTATGTCGCCCTGACATCGGACCCCGATATCTGGTATCTTCCTTTGGGGTCGGTCTCGGCCATTGCCTCTACGTGATGCGTCCTCAGCCACCTCATCCTGGGATTCTTCGCTTTCATGACCGCCACAATGGACCTCATGTCGACGAATCCCTGATCGTCCATATCCAGATCGTGCTTTCCGTGCCTGAGTATGCCGGCCATCGTCCTGCCGAGCTTCTCGACCTCGTAATCATTCATCAGGAACTTTCCCTCTTCTCCGCATATTGGACAGTACTCGTCGCGGAAATAGCCATGATCCTCACATTCCCTTATCATTCGATCACCTTGAAACGCGGGCCTTCTCGGCGGCCGCCACCGTGTTGGCCATGAGCATGCATATTGTCATGGGCCCCACTCCTCCGGGCACCGGAGATATGGCGGAAACCTTGCTTTTCACGCCCTCGAAATCCACATCCCCGACCAACTTGGATCCTTTTACCGGATCGTCTATCCTGTTCGTTCCCACATCTATCACGACAGCGCCTTCCTTCACCATGTCCGCTGTCACGAAGTTCGGTTTGCCCATCGCCACAATCAATATGTCAGCAAGCCTCGTTATCGACGGGAGGTCCTTCGTCCTCGAATGGACGACCGTGACCGTTGAGTCCGCTCCGTCGCCTTTCTGCATCATCATCGCCGCCATCGGTTTGCCGACGATGTTGCTCCGGCCGACCACAACAACATGTTTTCCTTTCGTCTCCGTCCCGGACCTTACTAGCATCTGCTGGACGCCGGCCGGCGTGGCTGGAAGGAATTCCGGCTCTCCGATGAGCATCTTCCCGACATTCACCGGATGGAAGCAGTCCACATCCTTCTTCGGGTCTATCGCATATATCACTTTCTTCTCGTCGATATGCGGAGGCAGCGGCAGTTGAACCAGGAAACCGTGGACGCTTTTATCGTTATTCAGTTCTTCGACCTTTTTCAGAAGTTCTTCCTCGGTGGTGTTCTCCGGCAGTGTCATCGTGACCGAATGCATGCCGAGCTCTTCACACTTCTTGCCTTTCATTCTTACATAGACCTCGGACGCTGGGTCGCTGCCTACAAGCACGACCGCCAATCCAGGCGTGATCCCTTTGGACTTCAGAGACTCGATCCTTTCTCTGAGCTCGGTATATATGCTCTCGGATATCGCCTTTCCCAGTATCAGCTCGGACAAAACTTCACCATCCCTTCGAAAGCCACTCTATTATATTATTTTAGCGAGACCTGTCCTCCATCAGTTTCCTGATGTCGGTGAGGGTTGACGGCCTCATTCCCATGTCCATGATCCCTTCCAGCACTTTTCTTACGTTGCCGATGTTGTTCTCGACCTCAGCCCCCGTCATCATTCCCCTCTCTCTCGACTCGACGATGTGCCAAGTGTGCGTCGCGATAACGAAAACGCCTTCGTCCATGATCGATGCCAGCTCCACATAGTCCTCCGGGCCTCTTTTTGACTCGTGCATCGGCCAAAGATAAGCGGATATCTTTTTTCCGCCTGCGTCGATGCCTTCGGGCACGGGTATCTCCCACACTCCGTTGCTCATCCTTTCCGGAATAAGCGAGCCGGACATCTTTATGTAACGGGAAGAATCCACAAAGATGCCGAATTCCGGGAGCATGCCGATCGTCTCCTCGTCCGCGCTCATGTATGGCGCCCTGAAGCATCCCGGCGCTCTGCCGACCGCATCCTTCACGACAGCGGCGGCCTCTTCTATGATCCTCCTTTTTCCTTCCGCTCCCTGAACCGCGGCGATGTCCTCGTGGTCCACTCCGTGTATCCCCACGTCATGCCCCGACAGGGCTCCTGCGCCGACAGCAGATAACGTCGCGGCCTCCGCGAAGAATGTCGCTTTCAGTGCCAGTTCATCGAAGAGTTCCGCAAGCAGCGAGAGACCTTTCTGGGATGATGAGAACCTCGGCCGTGTGCCGCTCCCCCTGTCTATGGACCCTGCGGCGGCGCTTCCCGGTATGCGGATGTTCACGTCCCTGTCCAGATCGACGGTGACACACAGTTCCCGCATCTTATCTGGTCCTCGGGGCCGCTATCCTTTTCAGCAGCATGCCCTCGATGTCGAATGGCTTGTACTTTGCGGCAAGCTCTCTGGCCCGGTCCACTTTGGCCTTGTTGTCTCCGTATATCTGGAAGAGGACATCCCCCTTCTCGACCCTCTGGCCTTTTTTCTTCATCAGCAGTATGCCGGCGCCTTTGTCCGATGGGGAACCGGCGGCGATCGCTATCTGCACCAGCTCTTTGTTGGAGATCGTGTGCACGTACCCCGCCTTCAGCGATGCGATGTCCGCAACGAACTCTCCCGGTACGAGGTCGCTTGACTTGATGTCGTAATTGCCTTTCTGCGCTGCGACTATCTCTCTGAATTTCTTCATGGCCGCGCCGGAATCAAGGATCTCCTTCGCCTTCTCCGATCCGTTGGCGAATCCTCCCATCTCAAGTATTATCCCGGCCAGATCGCACGCTTTCTCAATGACGCTTGAAGGGTGTTTCTCTCCTTCCAATATGCGTATGCATTCCCTCGCCTCGAGCTTCGGGCCTATCGCGTTCCCCACCGGCTGGTCGGCATAAGTGATCGCACATTCCACATGGATGTCCAGTTTCTCCCCCAGGTCCATGAAGTCCCTGGCGTATGCTCTCGCGACCTCTATCGTCGGCACCTTCGTGCCGGAACCGGTCGGGATGTCCACCACCAGATGTGTGGCCCCTATCGCCAGTTTTTTGCTCAGTATCGATGCCAGCATCTGCGCGCGCGGGTTGATCCCCAGCGGATGCTCCACCTTTATCACCAGGTCATCTACCGGTGCCAGGTTCATGGCGCCTCCCCATGCCAGTACCCCGCCGGTCTCTTCCGATATTTTTTTCAGAGTTGCCGCATCCATCTCCACATCGCAGAACGTCTCCACAAAATCCGATGTCCCGCAGGCACTGCTTATCGCCCTTGACGATGTCTTCGGAAGCATCAGCCCCGCTGCCGCGGCTATCGATACGACTATCGGGGTTATCTTGTTGCCCGGAACACCGCCCATACTATGGAAATCAAAGACGGGGGAGCGGTCGAACTCCACTCTGTCGCCGGTGTCTACCATAGCTTCAGTAAAGTCCGCTATCTCCTCAATGTCCATACCGTTGATGTAAAGCGCCGTCAGCCATGCGGATATCTCTATCTTCGAGAGCCTGTTCTCGAGGATGTCCGTGACTATGGAATATATCTCTTCTCTCGACAGTTTCTCTTTGTCCATCTTCCGGCGTATGCTTCTGACCGACTCCGGGCTGCTGGCATAGACGATGCTCAGCACGTCCCCGTCCTCTGCTTTGATCTTGTCCTTCAGATTGCCTGATAGCACCGCCTCTCCGGGCTCCACGAAATCTGATACGTTCAGGAGCGCCGTGGCGGATCTCTTGCCGTCTACCCTGACCCTGTCGTTGTCCTTCCCGCCTATCTTCAAAGCATCCTCGTCGTTTATCAGGACCGTTGGTTCCGTGCCTATGTCGAGGAATTTTACTTTGATGTTCATTTTATCCCCCATTTATCAAGGGCGACCTTGAGTTCTGGGTGGTCCTCGGCGTATACCTCGGCATCTATGCCCTCGAACGCCGCATCAACTGCCTGGCACATTCCCATTGCCCCTTTCCTTACTCCTCCGGGATGCCCTGCCACCCCTCCTCCGGCCTGTATCTGTACGTTGAACCCGGACGCTCTTATCATTCCCGCCATCATTCCGGGATAGACCCCTCCGGAACAGACGGGCATCATGCTCTTGAATCTGCCGTCGTCGCTCAGGCATGCGTTCAGGCTGTCGCGGTCGCCTCTCACAGAACCGGTCATCTTCCCCGCGCCGAGGGTCCCTATATGAAGCGCGTCCCCTCCGCACATCCTCACCAATTTTGTTATCGGGAGCATGGCGATGCCGTGCTGGGGGTCCTTCGTGAAAGCCCCGTGCATTGTGCGGTGGACGTGTATCGGGACCTTTATCTTCGGATCCTCCGCCA
>WRKC01000072.1 GCA_009778275.1 Methanomassiliicoccaceae archaeon | reverse complement strand
GAGTCTTATCCTTCCAAAAAAAGATACAATTGACCGCAAAAACATTTAAGTGGTAACACGTTGAACAAAAAGAGGTAATCGGGTTGGAATCCACACCATGGAAGTCAATCAGGATGATTCCAAGTAAGATCAAAAGCATGGTCAGCGGAACTCCGGAAACGCACAGGTGGCGCAGAAGCATCAGGGTGCGCGTCCGAAGTGTCTTCGAAAGAGTAAAAGACACAGTTCTAGCCGGCCGTAGGAACAAAGGAGCGGGAAACGGCACCAGCGAGACCGCCGGAAACGAGTTGCAAAGAGACCAGACCCTGAGTGCCGGATCATCGTGGACGGATCAGTTTTCTGATATGGATATAACGTATATCGATAAAGAAGCGATAGATTACTTTAACAAATCTGTGGCTCTGGCAAGAGGAAGGCCGGAGTCCAAAAGCTCTGAGCCCGACGTTGTTCTCAGAAAGTTTGGGATGATGAACCAGGATGGGAAGATCACATTGGCCGCAGCGCTTCTATTCGGGAAACCGAATGATATAGTCAACGGGAGCATCGTGAAGATAGGCGAGTTCTCGGATAATGGGGAATTGGTAAGGGAAGAGTTAATTGACCTACCGGTAATAATGCAGCCGGATGCGGTCACAAAAGCACTTTTTGAGAAATACATCCCCGACAAATTCGAGTATGTGGATGCCAGAAGGATCGTCGTCAATCGATATCCGCGCAAAGCGATAAGAGAAGCGGTCGTGAACGCGATCGTTCATAAACAGTATGAATGCCGCGAACCCGTGCTTATAAGAGTAAGCACGAACAACATAGAAATTTACAATCCGGGCGAGCTGCCCAAAAAATGGGTCGCCGAGGACCTGGTAAGGAGACATCATTCCGTAAGACGCAATAAGAAAATGGCCGAAGTTTTCCACGAGGCCGGATTTTCGGAATCGTGGGGAAAGGGGATAGTCATGATGTTCGAAACTTGCACGGAGAATGGCAATCCCCCTCCCGAGTTCACAGTTCGCCATGGCGGCTTGGAGGTCACGTTCGAAGCGAACAGCATCATTCATGCGCAGACGATACACCCGCCGGAACCTCACCCGTCTGATACGCCTGCAGATACTCCTCAAGTATCGCCCGGCGCACCCGTAATGTCCGACCGTCCGGAGTTTAAATCCGGGCCTGTGTGGCTATCCAACTCCGAGTCCGCCGTCTGCAAGATGATCGCGGAAAACCCGAGGGTGACAGCGAGTGAAATGGCATTATCATTGGGATTATCGGAACGGCATATCTACAGAATAATCAAGGATCTTTCAGAAAGGGGAATGATAAGCAGAGAAGGTTCCAGAAAGAAAGGTCAATGGAAACTTAATGAGAGGATGTTGTAACAATGTCATATAAATGTCATATAAATAACAGGAGGAATTCTTAACTCATATACGATAAACTTTCGTTTTTCAATAGACCTTTGAAGAATGTCAGGTAAGGATTCAGCGATCGAAAAAGGGGACAGAATGAAACGTATAAGGCAAAAATTCAAAGGGGGGCGATTTTCCGCACATGTTGTAGTAGCGGTAGTACTGATCATGATCGCAGTACCGTTCACTACGATGCATTTCAATACGGAATACAGCGACGGGGCGCCGCTGGTGACGCTGTCCTACGATGCGAACGGAGGAGATGCGGGATCCGTTGTCCCCGACCCCCAGACATTCGAAATAGGTTCTGAGTCCTCACAAGTGCTTTTCGATCCTTTGCCTACCAGAGCGGGCTATGTATTCACCGGGTGGGGCTCTTCCCCCACAGGCCCGGTCGAATATGATTTCGCAACTCCGTACGAGGAGAGATCCTTCTCAGGAAGCAGCAACACCACACTCTACGCTCAGTGGCAGGAGATACCAAGCACATCCAAGTTCTCTCTGAACGCCAATCCGACCATCGACAGAGAGATAACATGGGCAATGGATCCGCTCTCGGGCACATACAAGTATCAATATCGTCTTGCCGGAGGAACATGGCAGGTCCTTGACAACAACATAATCCAATTCTCCGGGGGAACGCTTTCCACAGGGACCATAATATTCTCATTAGACGGCAGTGTCCCATTCCCCGATGATTATCGTTTGTACGTTGTTCTCGATTCTATCACCGCAACCAACACATCGACCGCATCCGTGGGAATGAAGAACTTCATGGACATCAGGCCGGGGGCAAAAGTGATAATGCAGCTGGTCGGCGACAGCACGGTCACGCACGGAGGGGTTGTCACAGGCTACTTGCCCGCCGCCATAAGGGTCGTCGGAGACGATTCCATGTACACAGACCCCAACAGTCTGTACTCAGACCTGATAATCACCGGACAGGGAACCGGGAAACTCACCATGAAAAGAACGGCAGGAGATTATGCGTATGCTTCTATGATCGGAGGCAACGGCGTTTACAGCGGGGTCGCAGAGACAGCTGGACACATACAGATCGAATCCGGAACGCTGGATATCTCATATCAGGCGATCAGGATACGCGGGGCCGCGATAGGCGGAGGAGGAGGTTTCGACGTCGCTGGCACCAGGGGCGGGGACGGGGGGATCTTCGAGCTGCACGGGGGCATTTTGAAGATCGATCAGAATTCTACCGGCGCAGCTCATTATGCTCCTGCGGTAGGCGGAGGGGGACACGGCCAAAAGGCGGGGGACGGCGGGATAATAACAATTACCGGCGGGTCGCTTGACATAACGCAATACTGCAACGACGTTACTTACGGACTGCGCTCTTCCGCGATCGGAGGCGCGGCCAGCTTCTACTCCAAAGCAGGAGACAGCGGGACCATCAGCATATCGGGAGGGTACGTAAAGGTCACGCAGACCGGCGGCGCGGTATCCGGGGCGGGGATAGGGGCAGCCGCCGGGCAAGACGCAGCTTCGACCGCAGGCCACGCGATCGGCGTCTCCGCATCCGGCGTTCCGAATTACATTGAGATAAGCGGAGGACATGTTGAGGTATGGCAGTCCAATTCCTCAACAGTCAACGGCACCCTGAGAGGCGCCGGCATCGGCGGCGGCGCCGGATCAGATTCAACCGTGGAGGGCGGCGCAGCGGATGTCAGGATATCCGGCGGAAATGTGTATGTGAACAGGGAATCAACATCGAACATAATCAACCCGCAGGGCGCCGGCATCGGCGGCGGCGCAAATGAGTCCAAGCAATCCATTGTGACGATAACGGGGGGGAACATAAACATTAAGATCTCTGTTCCGGGCAGCATGTCGGCGGCAAACGCAAACCTCTATACCGGCGCGGCCATCGGATGCAACCGGGGTGCGGACCCGACGTCATACGTGCAGATCGACGGAGGAGTGATAACCATCTCCAGGATGCACGGGGCGACAGAGCTCACAAACCCGATAGGTTCGAACGGGGATTTCGGAAAGTCCCCTATAATAAACGGCGGGTCCATAATCGCATCTGCCGATATGGACCTGACATTGGGAGGAGCGAACACAGTACTTGATTCTGACGGCAACATCCTTATGCGTTATGTCGTCAACCTTGACCCCGCAGACAATCCTCAGTCACTGTTCGTCCGCAAAGCAGAGGTCACATACTCGGAGTTCAATGACACAAAAAGATATGTGGATTTCCATGTTCAGGGAAGGCACAATGACCTGAATACGCCAGGCTCAGACTATTCGTATTATTGTCTGTATCTGCCGGCGGGGAGCGCGGGCGATATCAATGAAATATCTCTGGAATACGAAAAGGGCGGATTGGTAAAGACATTCTCCGCTTATGGCGGCGTTGTCATGCAGACGGACATAGGGACGACGTTCTATCGTGTGGTCTACAGGCTCGGGGAGAGACTGAGATATGAGGATGACATCGTACACATAGAAGACACAGCGTTGTTCAAACAGTCGATAAGGGCAAAGGCCGCCTATCTGGGTGATGTCGTGGCCCCATGGAACATCTCTTATGTGGAAGTGCACAACGAGGATTATAACGACGGCGCGGCAGCAAAATCGGTGATCGGTCTGGATGGTCAATATCTTTATTTCGCGTCCGAGACGCCGCTCGTCCTGGCCGCAGGGAACCCCCAGGTCGCCACATCATATGGCAACATCGAATTCAACACCACTGTCTCGGGAAGATTGGTCATAACCGCCGAAGATGTCAAAAGAGTTGACGTCCGGTACAGGGACGACTATACTTACGCCGAGGATCCCGGCATTCCCGCCCCAAGACAGATCGAACGTGTGTTCGGTGAGGGATATCCGATAGTTGTCGGAACCGCCTCAGACAGCGACCCGGCCACCGGCCCGTGGACGCAGAACAATGCGCCGATTGCCGTCCCGCCCCCGGAGCCGGGCGATATGGTCTGGACCTCCGATTATTTCATGTTCGAGCATTGGATGCTCAACGATCCGGTCTTCGGCACGCAGTATGACACCAATGACCCGTACTACATACCGGCAGGCTCGGGGGATTTGGTGTTTTATTCCGTATGGGAATGGAAAGGGAAAATATACCGCACCGAGAACGGGCCGGGGCACATAGAGTACTCTTTGGACGGCGGCTCAACATGGAAGAACAACACGGTCACGGACGCAGACGGAACATTCTTCCCCGTTCCGTTGCAGACCGTGCAGCTGAAGGCCGTACCCGATCCGGATTCGGTGTTCCTGCAGTGGGGTGACGCCTACGGCGATGTGACCGGCAACATCTCCGAGGCCTCGGTCACCTTCACGGTTCCGGGAGACACAAAATACGCCACAGCAGAGTTCCGTGCGGGAGGCTACTGCATAACCACTTCTGTCTCAGGGAATGGAGAGATCTCTCCGGAGGGACCTGTGTTCGTCGGAGTGAATGAAGACAAACTCTTTGTCATCATACCCAAGTCAGGCTCGATGATATCGGATGTGATCGTCGACGGCACATCGATAGGGCCGGTGAGTTCATACACCTTCTTTGGCATCTACTCGGACCACACTATAGAAGCGGTGTTCTCGACGATCCCGCCGCACCAATACACCATAACCCCAACAGGGAGCGAAGGCGTGACAATGAATCCCGGCGCGCCCGTGTCCGTCCCGGCCGGAAGCAACTACACAGTGAAATGGACTGCTCAACAGGGTTATGCGGTAAAGGGAGTATCGATAGACGGCATCAGCCACCCGGAGCTTACGGGGGCCGGGAGCTACACATTCACAAATGTCCTGTCAGACCACAAAATAACCGTGACCGCGGAAGCGGCAGAAAAGAGAGATGCATTCTATCTTACCGTGGTCGTGGATGGACAAGGATATGCCGAGTATAGTCTGGATGGCGGAAAAACATTCGATAGGTATATCGGAAGAATGGAACTGAAACCGGGAAGCGATCTGGTCCTGCGCGCGGTCTGCGCCGACGGATATGAATTTGTGAGGTGGGAGGGAAGCGCGAACGGAACAGACGAAACGATCGTTATCAATAATATCGCAGGCGATGTCACCGTAACGCTTGTCACCAAAGGGGAGATCGACGCTCTCTTTATCTTGATAATAATAGGCATGTCATCCGGAATGACTCTGATTGCGATCGTGGTTTGGGCAAGAGGAAGAGTGGATGTTGTGATGATGGACTCGGAGAATGCGATGATCATAGGAAAAAGGATCGCGCGTGTTAACCAACCGTATAGGTTCTTCGTCGACTTCCTTGAAAAAGAAGGCTCAGTATCATACCGCGTGGGAAAGAATAAGGTATGGAAGGAGTTGGCCCAGAACGGGGGCAGATACGAGATCCCCAAGGACGACGTTACAGATACTTTGACGATCAAAGCATTCTGAATCAATGCCTTGCAGTGCCTGAACACGTATATGTCTGATCAAACCCGCACTCGTCCGGGCAGCACCGCAGATCATAACGAAAAGGTCGGTGTTATCGCCAACCATTTTCCGTGAGATCATGATCCGTTTTCGAAGCCGATCGATCCAAATAGATCTTTTTCCTAACATCAGACAGGAAGAAAAAGCGGGATGATCATCTCATGAGGGGTTGTTATGTTTGACAGATCGCCCGAACCTTAATGGCGTATACAATGTATATATGAATATATATCTGGGTCAGTATATGTCAGGTTAAATGCCGGTATTTCAGTATAAAAGGCAGTATATACGACAGGTTATAAATCAATAAAATACAAACGAATATATTATACTGAACTCTTTACTTTTCTACAATCTTCAGACGAATGTCAGGATAAAGGGGGCTGTGTACAAAAGTAAGAGGGGACAATATGAAATTTAAGATAGGGGCAAGCGGACGAGTGTCCGCTTTGGTTGCAGTGGCGGTAGTGCTGATCATGGTCGCAGTACCTTTCGCCGCTATGGATTTTAACACAGAATACAGCAAAGGGGCGCCGCTTGCAACGGTGTCTTACGATGCGAACGGGGGAACCGGAAATGTTCCCCTTGAATCAACATTCGAAATAGGACTGGATGCATCGGAAGTGCTCTTTGATCCTTTGCCTGTTCGGGCGGGTTATGTGTTCATAGGATGGAGCACAGATGAATACGCCACAACGGCAGAATACGATTTCACAACTCCTTATGAGGACAGATTCTTCGTAGCGGAAGGCGATACCACATTCTACGCGGTATGGAAAGAGATACCGAGCACATCGAAGTTCTCGCTCAGTACAGGCCCGGATTACGACAGAGAAATAACATGGGACGGAACTCAGTATCAATATCGCATTCAGACGGGAACATCGACATGGTCGACTTGGACGCCTCTTGCCGATAACATAATCCAGTTCTCGGGAGGTACGCTCTCGACGGGAAGCATAATCTTCTCACTGACAGGCGGCGTTCCGTTCCCTGATAATTACCGATTGTATTTGGTTTTTGATAATATTACAGTAAGAAATTCAAGTGTCACAACAAGCGATGGCAACGTAGTAAACATAAATCCCGGGGCAAAGGTGATTTTGCAATTGGTTGGAGATAACTCAATATATTTCCAAGGGGGAGCATCCCGTACAAATGCGGCAATAAGGGTCGCCGATGTTGGTGGCATGAAGTCAGACCTGATAATAACCAGTCAGGGCAACGGAAGTATGACAATATGGAAATCTGCGGCGGCGGGCTATAGCTCTTCCGATCCAAATATTGGTTCTGTAATAGGAGGCAATGGTGAGAGATCATCTGCTGTCGGAAACGCCGGAGAAACCGCTGGACATATACAAATAGAGTCCGGGAAACTGGATCTGGCGAACAAGTCCACCAGATTGCGCGGGGCCCTGATAGGCGGCGGAGGCACCCGTGACGGGGCCTACACAGGCGGAGACGGAGGGCTCTTCGAGATGCACGGAGGCTCGATAACGACATACCAGGAAGCCACCGGCGCATCCATCAGTGCTCCCGCCATAGGAGGAGGGGCAGCATACAACGGTGTCAGGTCAGGGCACGGAGGCGTGATCTCAATAACAGGCGGATCCATAGACATAACTCAATTCTGCGATGATAGAACATATGGAATACGCAGTGCAGCCATCGGAGGAGCGGCTTGTATGGACACCAAAGCGGGAGACAGCGGATCGATAAACATCTCCGGCGGAAACATCAAGATCACGCAGACAGGCGGAGCGGCATCCGGTTCAGGGATAGGGGCGGCATCGGCGCAAAGCGGAAGCAAGCCCGGGCAGGCGATCGGGACCAACGAAACCGGCGGCAAAAACTACATAGATATAAGCGGGGGACACATTGAAATATATCAATCCAACAACTCAACCACATACGGAACGCTCACGGGCGCGGGAATCGGCGGCGGAGCAGGTTCCCAAAGGTCTGTACCCGGCGGCGGAGCGGACATAAGGATATCCGGCGGATACATACTCGTAGACAGGAGTTCTCTGGCGACCATTCCGTCGGGGCAAGCGCAGGGTGCCGCTATCGGCGGAGGTGCCGAAGAGTCAAGGGCATCAGAAGTGGTAATAACCGGCGGAAACATTAACATAAAAACATCCATCACATCAGCCACACCGGTTGAAAGAGCCGGTGCGGCCATCGGGTGCAATCTTAACGCAGACCCCAACTCCTTTGTCCTTATCAAGGGCGGAGTCATAAATATCTCTAGGGTGCAGGGGACTGCAGAGATGAAGGTCCCGGTGGGCCCGAACGGAGATTTCGGAAAAGCCCCGTTGATCGACGGCGGTTCCATAAGGCTGACCGGAGACCAGGCGTTTGATACGTCAGGGCCTAACGCTCCAACGGACTCGCAGGGCCACCCGCTCTATCGGGCCAAAGTGATACTTGATGATAACGATAATCCGCAGTCCTTATTTGTAAAGAAAGCAAACTTCATCGATCAGGAGTTCGGTACCGAAAGATATGAGGACTTCCATGTACAAGGAAGACACGTAGACCTGAGAGGAACCGGGACTTATAAGTATCTTAATTTGTACCTTCCGCAGGTAGGGGAGCATACCATCAGTCTGGAGGTGTCGTCCGACGGACTCGTGGACTTGTACACAGCAGACTATGTGAATATACTTCCCGAAGGCCCCGACGGCAAAAATACGATCAAGGATGAAGATATCGGCATCCTGTACCGCGTCGTGTACAGGATAGGCGACGACATGAGGTATGAGGATGACATAGTCCATCTGGG
>WRKC01000071.1 GCA_009778275.1 Methanomassiliicoccaceae archaeon | reverse complement strand
CCGGAAGAAACGCTGAAGGCGGTGTCCGGCGATGTGGTGGAGACGGCCGGCGTCCCGAAGGACAAAGTATTCAAAATATGGCTTGACGAATCCCATCCTGACGATATCTACTATTTCAGAAAGGTCACCGGCCTTTCACACAAACCGATCGGCTCCCTGAAAACGCAGTTCTCGTTCCCCGGGATGCCGATGGTCACATTCTACGGGGACGAAGAAAGATCAAAGAACCTGTTCCCCCAAGAACCATTCAAAAAATGTAAGAAGGGAGATATGGGGGTAACGAACCAATCAAGGCCCCATCACGGTCTCATCGGAGTGAGGCTGGGGGACAGCAAGGAGTACGGCCCCACCGGGGAGGAACCGTACGGAACGAATCTGATCGGCAGGTTCGTCGACGACCTTAAAAAACTAAGCGAGACGGAAGAAGAAGAGACGATCTATGTCAGGGAGGAGAAACAATGAGTGAGGAAAGGGAGACCCGGATATTCATGATATCCCCCAATTCGATGACGACCCCGGACCAGCTGGTCAGAGAGATACATGCGATGGGAAAGGGAGTGACGGCGAAAGAGACCTGCTACGGAACGCTGGTGGAGGGACCCAGAGCGTTGGTCAGAGAGGTACTGGCGACAGTAAGGGGAAAGCACCCCTATGACATCTATTCAAAGGTGAGGGCATACCCCACCGGAGACCCGAGGAGGTGCCGCGCGCAGCACGGAACAAGACCGGGGTATTCTCAGCTCGAGGCCGAGTGGGAATTGCTCCCTCTGATACAGCACGGCCTGATCTGCAGCGATAAAGGAGAACCCTTCGAGGTCCCGAAAGAAAAAGATAAACTTCCCGCGGAAGAATTCAAAAAGATATGTGAGGCGATCCGATGAAAATTTTCATAGACCCACCGAACAGCCTTATACTGTTCGACCTGGTAGAAAGGTTCGGCCATGAGCCGCTGGGCGCGATGGCGCCCATCCAAGACAGGATAGACAAGATCGAGCTGGACATGCCGCCGATGAACGTCACGCTGGATGATGTGGTAAAAGGACTCAAGTATGCGGGGATCGAGGTCCCCTCCGGAATAAGAGGCAGGCTTGCGCTCTGGGGACCCCTCATCGACATCGCCGATGCCGCGATAACCATGTCCGAACCGCCGTTCAACTTCGGATGCGTGGGGTGCGAACGTTCCAATGAGATGGTGAGATATCTGATACGAAGGCGCGGGATCCCGCACCTGATAATAGGATATCCCGAGGACGGCGACGAGGCAAAGGCCGTCGTGGGCCAAATAAAAGAATTCCTGGAGGGACTTAAATGATAAAGATCGCGCAGCTGTCATGCGGCAGCGAGTACAGCAGCGTCCAGTCCGAGATAGAGAAGGCGGCGCAATCCGTGGGAGCCAAGGTAGTGTATCCGGACGTATCCTACGCGGACGTGAACGACGCCGTGAAAAGATTCGGGTTCAGACCCCGCTCGCCCCAGCTGCAGCTGATGATCGCCAGGGCGGTCCAGCTGGCGGACGAGAAGTACGACGCGGATGCGGTGTTCATAACCACTTGTTTCAGATGCGCCGAGGCGGCGCTGGTGAGGAACGAGCTGAGGAGGTTCATCCAAGAGAACACCAGACTCCCGGTGGTCACCTACTCTTTCACGGAAAGGCTGAAGGCGGCACAGCTGCTCACGAGGATGGAGGCCCTCGTCACGATCGTGACAAGGAAGGATGTCCTGGCAAGGGAGAGGCAGACGGGGCTCACAGCCGGGATAGATTCCGGATCGAGTACGACCAAGGCCCTGATAATGGAGAACAATAAGATAATCGGAAAGGACTGGACCACATCGGGGGACGTGGTGCAGTCCGCCACGTCGGTGCTGGAGAACGCGATGAAAGAGGCAGGCGTGGAACTCAAGCAGATCGAGGCCATAGGCGTCACCGGCTACGGAAGGTTCACCCTCGGCAGGCATTTCAACGCAAAGCTTGTCCAGGAAGAGCTGACGGTCAATTCGAAAGGCGCAGTCTGGCTGGCGGACAGGCAGCGCGGCGAGGCCACGATATTGGACATCGGAGGGATGGACAACAAGGCGATAACGGTAAGGGACGGGGTTCCCGACAACTTCACGATGGGAGGCATATGCGCCGGCGCGTCCGGGCGTTTCCTGGAGATGACGTCGAAGAGGCTGAAGATCGAGATAGAGGATCTTGGCAGGCTTGCGGACAAAGGGAACTGGCGCAACGCAAAGATGAACTCATACTGTTCCGTGTTCGGCATCCAGGACCTGGTGACGTCCCTCGGCGAAGGAAAGCATTTCGAAGATGTGGCCGCGGCAGCATGCCACTCGGTTGCGGAACAGGTTTATGAGCAGCAGCTGCAGGAGATAGACGTGCGCCATCCGATCATACAGGTCGGAGGGACATCGCTGATATCTGGACTGGTCACAGCTGTGGGGGAGGTGCTGGGCGAGAGGCCGATAGTGCCGCCGCACTCCCAATACATCGGTGCGCTGGGAGGCGCGCTTCTCAGTTCCGGGTTCCTTTGAGGTGCGCAGATGGATATCGAGATAATAACCGGGGACAAGTACGGAGAGGATTCCTACAGGAACCTGTTCTCGGAGATCATGTCGGATGTCGGTAAGGCCTTCCAGATGGAGAGGGCCCTGCTCGTTCTCAAGCCTGAGGTGCCTCTGTTCATCTTCTCGGTAAGGCTGAGGTCCGAACCGGCCAGCAAGACCGTTTCAGATGTCGCCAACGTCAGAGAGGAAGGGGATGTTGTGCACATGACGATCACGGACGAGAGATATGCCCCGGACATACTGAGGGAACTCTGGGTCAGATACGGGAAGGATGGCGTTGAGCAGCAGACAAGGTTCGATATCGTCGTGGGGAACGCTTCGGTAAAGGATGTGAACTCAATAGTGGTGGCATCCGAGGAGGAGCACCTCAAGGAGATAATCGGAGCGGTCTGGAGATCGATGCCGGAAGGCATCAAGAACCGCCACACATTCATCGACGGCCAGGTAATAACCATCGTGGCCACCGAGGAAAGGTTCGAGCCATATATGCTGGACGAGGGTCTGGCACATCATAAAAGGATGACGGAGGCCGGAAAAGATGTTTGAGGTCCTGATGTATGACGGCGGGATATACAGGTCGGAAGAGCTCTTCGAGTTCGTGGAGGACATAGGAGGGACGATCATCCAAAAGACAAGGAGCTCCCAGATACTGACAGTCATGATGTCGATCCCGGAGGAGGACAGAGAGGCCATGACGGAATTCTGCAAGGAGCTGGGAGGGGAGATAAGGGCCGTCCCTCTGGCAGGGACCGAGATAGCGGTGGTCGGTCCGACGCTCGGGCGGCACCACATGCCGCATCCCATATGCGACATTGCCGAGCATCTCAGGCGCCAGGGCGCGATAACCGTGGTCATGGGTCTGGCGAGAGGAAGGGGCAAGCTGACCTCCCAGATAAATCTGGAAGAGAAGATGATAATCGACGAGTACGACGCGGCGATATTTTCGCTTGGCAATTTCAAACCCTGCGTCGAGGCCAAGGCCGACCTGTTCAGCGACGTCAAGGTCCCGGTGATACTCGTATCCGGACCATCGCCGGACGGCGTGGAGGACAAATGCGAGGCCATCGTCTCCGGGGTCGGAAGGAAGGCATCCAGGATGAGGACCCCTCCGGAAAGGGAGAAGCTCGACGAGATCGCCGACAAGGTGGGAAGTGTGCTGAAAGATAAGAAAAGGCTTTTGGACGAGGACCCGCTCTTTGTACATCCCGCGGAGATAAAGCTGCTCCTGGAGGAATATGAGCCGGTCGACATGTGCCTCCGGCCGGCGCCCGTCGTCCTGCATCTGGATGGTCTAAGGGTAAAGATCGGGTACGACGAACACCATGCGGACATCGAGAACATGGAGATATACGGCCGCAGGGTGGGCGATATATGCAGACTCTCCCCCTCAAAGATAAACGACAGCAGCATAATCATAAAGATCAAGACGCTGTCCGAGGTCAGGCAAGAGGACCTCAGAAGAGCAGGTGCGGATGATCCGTAAAGGGACATACATCCTGATATTCGATATGCCGGAGACGCGGATAAGCGTAGGGTCGCTGGGAGTCATCGATCTCGAAGAAGGCACCTATTGTTACGTCGGCAGTGCGATGAATGGGCTGGATCAGAGGATAGAAAGACATCTCTCCAAAAAGAAAAAGATACGCTGGCACATTGATCATTTGACAACCGTATGCGACAGAGCGGAGGCATTTGTGGCCGTACCGCCGGGAACCGCCGAATGCGAGTTGGGAAGGATAGTGCTGGATAATGGAGGGTCATACGCAGCAAAAGGGTTCGGCTGCTCGGACTGCAAATGCCGCACCCATCTTTTCTTTTTGGATAAGGATTCGAAGGAAAGGCTTCGTTCAGACCCCCGGTTCGCGGGATATAAGTAAAAACGCATCCCAGTCTGGCCCGCGCGGGCGCGCCCATCTGCATAACCCTTATAATATATCATTCGCTACCCGCCTTTAATTAAAGCGCGCGCTCTAGGAGCACGGAGGCAAGTCATGAATTCACTGAATGAGAACATACCGGAAGCGGTCGCAGGCGTCATCGAAGCGGTCATGACGGCGATCGGAAGCGAAAAGGTCAAAGTATGCGACGGAGGGTGCCAGGGCGCAGGAGTATGCGTCACACCGGACAGCGCAGAGGACGTTTCCAAAGTGGTCGCCATCGCGAAGAAGAACAAGTTCAAGGTCGTTTCCAGCAACAATCCCTCTTGGGCAATAGACGGAACAAGATATGCCGAGGGAGGAGTGCTCATCGACCTGTCAAAGATAGGCGGGATCAAGATCGACCCGGTCGCGATGTCCGTGAGGGCGGGGGCCGGATGCACATTCAAGGATCTTACGGAAGCATGTTCAAAAGAGGGATTCATATTGGGGTCGCACCCCTTTGACAGATCGTCGACGGTCGGATCGTGGGTGGTGGCGAACGGCATCGGCTACGGTTCGTACAAATATGGCAGCTCGAACGATAACGTCATGAATATCCAGGCGGTGGCGGAGAACTCTTCCGTCATAGAGACAGGATACGATCACATCGGCTATTACATGTCGGGATACAACCTCACTCAGCTGTTCTCGGGGTCCGAGGGCACACTGGGGATTGTGACAGAAGCGACGCTCAGATTATTCCCCAAAGGGGTCAACAGGCTGTCAGCATACCAATTCGAGTCGAAGGAGAATATGCAGGAAGCCATAACGAAAATAGTACAGCACCCGAGCGTAAATCCCCGCAACATCGCATGGTGCGCTAAGAATAGGACGATAGTGTTCGTTCTCGAAGGCGCAAAGGACTCTGTCGAACTGGAAGAACAGACGATAGGAGCCATCATGGAGAAGATCTCCGCGGTGAAGATAGAGAAGGATATCGCATGCAAGGTCTGCAACGCGATATGCGAACCCCAGACAAAGAAATTGGCCAAAGCGCTGGTTCCCGCAAAGAGCTGGAAGGACCTCGTTGCGGCATGCGATGAATTGGTGTACGGAACGATAGCGGACCGCAGCACCGTTTATGCGGTATCTCCTAACGACAGCGCCGATTCTCTGGCCGAGAAGGCCGTGAAACTGGGAGGCAGAGGACTCAGATGCGATTCCTTCAAATGGACTCCCCCCGCGCTTGCGGAAAAGGAAGTGAGCCTCAGCAGAGAGGTCACGGCCGATACGATCACCGCTCTGGAGAATGCTGTGGGAAAGAGCAACGTCACGGTCAACGGCATGGACCTAATCCTCTACAGCAAGGACATGGCGCCTCTGCCAAAGGAGGCGGGAATGGCGTTCAAGAACATCCCGGACGTGGTAGTGAGGCCGTCCACAATGGCCCAGTTATCGGAGATCGTGAGGATCGCCCACAAGACCGGGATACCTGTGATCCCTAGAGGCAATTCCTCATGGGGGCTGGGCGGATGCATGCCCACCAATGCGGGCATCGTGGTGGACTTCTCATCAAAGATGAACAAGGTCATCGAGATAAACACCGAAGAGCTCTATGTGAAAGCCGGAGTGGGGTGCACTTGGAAGAAGCTCCTCGAAGCCTGCATGAAGAAAGGATACATCATTGGTTCATACCCGTCAAGTTTCCCTTCGGCGACGCTCGGGGCATGGATATCCACCAACGGCATGGGAATAGGCTCCTACAAATACGGCGGAGCAAAGGACAACATACTGAACATGGAAGTGGTCATGTCGGACGGGACCATACTCGAGACGGGGAACAACCATTTGGGATCATACAGGAACGGGTACAATCTGAACCAGGTCTTCTCAGGTTCGGAAGGGACGCTGTGCCTGTTCGGGACGGTCACTTTCAGGATGTATCCGATGGGGGTCATAAAACCCACTGCGTACTGCTATGAGAACCTGAAGGACATGCACGAAACGATACAGAGGATCGTGAAGCACCCGAGCATAAAACCTCTGCACATAGCTTTCTCGGACGAGCTGCACTTCATCAACCAAAGAAAAGCGGGCGTGCACGCGCCTGACGTAAAGAATCTTTTGCTTCTTACCCTGCAAGGCGATAAGGACTTCGTCGACAGGGATGCGGCCGAATTGGATTCCATCACATCGGAACTAGGAGGGGTCAGGATCAGCGATGCGATCGCCGACCACGAATGGGAGGAGAGATGCTACGAGTTCAGGGCCAGAAAGGTCGGCGTGGGCGAGATACCCGCGGAAGTGATCGTTCCTGTCTCGCAATGGGGCGCTTTCACCGACGAGTGCTATGGCGGATTCAAAAAGATGAAGATGGAGGCAGGCGGCGTGATCGGCGTGGTCGTGGACCGCAGGACCACCATGTTCATGCCTTACTACTTCAAGGATGACGAGTCCCTGCTCGGTATGACGGCCTTTGCGTTCAACTTCTATCTCGGGGACAGAGCGGTCACGTACGGAGGGAGGACCACAGGGTTCGGAGTGTTCTTCGCGTGGAATCTGGATAATGTACATGACGCCCCCACCGTACAATACATGAGGGAGATGAAGACCAGGTTCGACCCCCGCGACGTCATCAACCCCGGGCATCTTGTGTGCGGTACAACGAGGTTCGGCATCAATATGAGCAAACAGCTCATGACCCTCGGAAGCACCCTCATGCAGACCGCGAAGAAGCTCATGCCCCAGAACACAACATTTGCGGAAAACAAGAAGAGGTTCAGATACAACGAGCTTGAACACCGCAAGGATGTGGACAGGACCCATACTCTCGGCGACGGGACCCAATAAACCCCCCTTTACAAACTATTTCATTCTATCATTTTAAGGAGCGAAGCGACGCCGTCAATGACCCGGATATTCGGGTCGGCCGCCCTCCAATCATCAATGCCGTATCCCCCGGTGAGCACCCCGTAGAATCCCGCGCCGGAGTCCCTGGCAGTAAGCCAATCGCCTCTGCTGTCACCGATGAAAAGTATCTCTTCCGGTCTCACTCCGAGGACATGCCCGAGATTGACCATGGCCTTTGGGGAAGGTTTTGCCTCTTCTTCAGGAAAATCGTCCCTCGCAACGATCGCATCGAACAATCCGAGGACGTTGCTTCTTTTGAGTATGAATTCCGCGTATGCGTGACCGCCTTTAGTAAGAATGCCGGTCCGGTATCCCTTCTCTCTGAGCATCTTTACCGCCTCCGTCGCGCCGTTGAACGGTCTGGACCGGTCTGCATACTCCATCTCCACCATGGTCGAGCGGCCGGAAACACGGTTCTGGAGAGAAAGGGCATCTTCCCTTCTTCCGTTTGCGATAAGCCACCTTATCCCGCTTTCCAGCTCAGCCTTGGACCCTCCCGTTCTGGTGATAGCGTTCTCCGGGACACCCATTTCCACCAACTCGTCGAAAATGACATTGTACAGCTTCACATAGTCGATCTCCGTGTTCATGAACGTTCCGTCCATGTCGAAGCCGACCGCTTTGTATCGGGGGTCCAGTGCCATGAATGTGGATTGCGATTCTTTTAATTAACTTTGGGATAAAAAGGATATCTAGAGATATCGATATAAAAAAGCTCGTTTTACCGATAGGTTTAAAAACTATGTGTGCCTATATATTTTTGTTCTGTAGTTTATTGGGGGGGCTATAGTGAAAAAGCGTCATTATAAGAACGCCAGTTTACAATGGAAAAGGGTCTGAGAAGTGTACGGTAGATCCGTACCGCATCTCGGCCGAAACAATTCAAGCTTAAGGGGGGCTATATATGAAATACAATAAAGTAAAAGGAGTACTGAAGTCCAAAAGGTCGGCCTTCGTCCTGACGCTGTTCTGCGCCATGGCCGTAAGCCTGTTCCTTTTGGGCGCGCCAACCAATGTTGCGGCAGACGAGGTCGACGGCGAAGCCGAACTCATCGCAGCGATAGAAGGCGCAACGCCAGGTACGCCGTTGACAATAGAGTTCAAAGGAGACATCTCTTTGTCGTTGGTCACAACTCTCGTGATCCCGGCGGGCACGGACATCACTCTGACGGGCAATTACAGTCTGATCGGGGTAAGCGGCTATCCGACCATTACCGTAGAGGGAACTCTGACGATCGACGGCATAACCGTAACGCATCC
>WRKC01000070.1 GCA_009778275.1 Methanomassiliicoccaceae archaeon | reverse complement strand
GATAGTGCGAGGGAGGGGATTCGAACCCCTGAACCCCTGCGGGACAGAATTTCTTCCCTTTGGAGTCTTAAGTCCTGCGCCTTTGGCCAACTCGGCTACCCTCGCTTGTCCGTCTTAAAGCACCATATGTTAAAATACCTTCATGTTCAGAAATAGTTAAGACCTTCCATCTGCATTGCAATGATATGCCTCACAGGATCCCCGATGAAGAGACCGTGTCCTCTGCAATAAAAACTGTCATGAACAGGAATGCCCACATCGAGACCCAGACTGAATTTCTAAGGCTTGTCAGAAAGGAACTGGCGAAATCCGATCCGGAGTACAGGGTCAGCGGCGAGAGGATAAGGAGGATAGGCCTGGAAAGAGGAATAATCAAAATATCCATCGAATACCGCGAATCGGATATCGATGACCTCCCGCATATCTGTCCCGTATGCAGGAACGCCATGTCCCCGGTTATGAACAGATCGCTTGAGGGAGAATACGTCGAGATCAAGAGAAAATGCACCGTATGCCCTTATGCCGTCGGAAAGACCGTGCTTGTGCCCGGGAAGTATTTCTTCTCCAGAACGAAAAACGGGGAGATATCTCCGCAGGAGACCTCCCTCAGGAAACTGAGGAAAGCGGGGGCCAAGATAAGAGAGGCGACTGATCTCATAAACGAGGCCGTGGACGGAACAGAATTCGCCGGGAGGGGGGAAGAACTCATATCTGCTCTCAAAGGGTCGATCGATTCCGGAGAAGCGAGCATAAAGAGCATCTCCCGCGATATTAAAGAGGTCGTTTCGGAATCTGCCGGGAAGACTGCCGTCTCTCCGAAACGGAATTCAGACCGAAAGGATAAATGACCGGAATCAATTATCTCTTTTGGATAAAATGAAGACCTGGGAGTTCACCAAGATAGAGGATAACAAGATCCGCATCGGCAAATGGCTTACCGACATCATGGGGCTGGTGGAGGGCGGATACATTTACAGTTCGTTATTCAAACATCCGGATGAGGGCCCGAAGAGATACGAACTCATTCTTTCGATGTATCCCCAGGAGAATTTCCGTAATCTCACGAACATCGACGTTTACATGGAGGACATCCCCGGCTCGACGGTACAATCGGCAAAGTTCCTCGGGAATCAAGGGATCAATATCCTGAACTCGGTCTCCCTCAACGGCATTTCCGAGACGACCATCATCTGGAACATAATGTGCGAACTGAATTTCGCCGGCGAGGGCGAGATCATCAAGGAAAGATTCTCCGCACTGAAAGCAAAGAACGACCCCTCCGTTTCGCTGATCAAGTACATCAGCATAAAACCGGCGAACGTAGGGCGCATGTTCAGAAAGGAGTCGGAAGGCCAGATCAAAGAGGAGGTGCGCCACGGCTCCCCTATCACATTCCATTCCGGGACCTTCGACCTCAGCGCCGAGTACGGCGACATCCTGAACGATGTGGACGGGACGGAAGTGATGATAGCTGTCGCTCCCTCATCCTGGCTGGTCTCTGTGGTGTTCTTCAAACCGGATACGAAGCTCATAAAGGTCAACATCAACATACCGGACTGTCCGGGGAGCATCGATGTCGCGCTGGAACCGCTTGCGGAAAACAGGATCAACATCGTCTCCATTTTTTCGAAGATCGTGATCTCCTATCAAATGATGTCGCTGGAGGTGGTGGCCGATATGAAGAACAGCGGAACGTCAATTGATGGGCTGAGAAAGGCGTTTGACGAATATCTCTCAAAACAGAACGGCATTTTTGAATTGATAGATATCTCCGGCCTGTGATGGAACATGCGAATAGCCGGGTTCGTGAAGACCACCCTTCAGGATTGGGAGGGAAAGAACGCCTGCATGATCCTGCTCGGCGGGTGCAACTTCAGATGCCCGTATTGCAACAGACCGGACCTGGCAGAAGGAACTGGAGAGGATCTGGATGTCTCCGCAGTCCTGAGATACATTAAAGAGAACAGGGATTTTTTGGAGGCGGTCGTCATCTCAGGTGGAGAGCCCACCATCAATGCCGATCTTTACAAACTGATCGCCGACATCAGGAAACTCAAGGTCAAGATCAAACTGGATACTAATGGATACGCTCCGGATATCTTGGACGATCTGGTGGGAGCGAAACTCGTGGACAAGGTCTGCATCAACATCATGGCGCCTCTGGATGCCGTTTCTTATTCCAAGGCCGCAGGCGTAGAGGTCGATGTCGAACTCATCAGAAGAAGTCTGCGGATCCTCGACGAATCCGGAATTGCCTATGAGATACGCACTGTCGCCGTTCCGGGGGTCATAACCCACGATTCTTTCGTAAAGCTTCTCGGCGATGTCGACGGTTCGAAGAGCATGATCATACAGCAGTTCGATCCGAGAGTCACCTTGGACCCGAAGATGAACATCAAACCTTATCCGACGCCGGCGCTGGTCAGGATGGCCGAGACCGCTAAGGGATTCGTGGAGAGAGTCAGGGTCAGAGGCCTCTGATCATTTGAGGAACTCTTCCGCTCTGGCGTACACCGCGGGGCGCAGCGACGCGCTGCTCTCGTTCACGAACTTGAATTTAACATCGGCTTCCGAAAGGAATCTTTCCGTCGCTCTGTGATCTTTGCTCATTATCCCGGCGGAAAGGCCGCATTCGGTCTCCTCCAGCTCTTCCATCGCTGAATCCAGGTCCTGTACGGCCTTTATGCAGAGTATCGGCAGACCGGAGTCCATGAACATCAGATCGTTATCGTCGTCAAGACCGGTTATTATCGCGGGCGTGAAGTATTCGCCGTTCCTCGTGAATTCGTCCTCGACCTTCTTTGCCCCATAAAGTATGTTCCCTCTGATCTTGTCGGTGGTCTGAACGAACTTTTTCGAGTTTGCCGGCGATATGATCGGTCCTGCAAAGGTGTCCGTGTCAGCGGGGTCCCCTATCTTCATCTCTCTTGCTTTCTCCAGAAGCGCGTTGATGAGCTTGCTGCTGTCGTCGGCGGTCACGATTATCTTCGATGAAGAGAAAAGCCCCTGCCCGTTGTATCTGAACGCCGACTCCAATATGTCGCGGGCTGCTGCATTGATGTCCCCCGGCCTGTGTACTATTATCGGATTCATACCTTTAAGTTCGTTCAGAACCTTCAGCTCATCGTCCACCTGAAGGAAGATCATCTCCTCCAGATATTCTCCGGAGCCGGATATCAGGATCCCTTCCAGCCTTGAGTCGTTAGCTAGTTGTTCATATGTCATGTCCTTCCTGTCGACGATGATGTTCATCACGCCTGAAGGGAGACCGACATTCTCCATCATGTCGTATATCATGTAAACCGGGGAAGGACAATACTTCGACGGCATCACCACCGCGGTGTTCCCGGCTATTGCCGCCGCTGCCGCATGTCCCACCGGAGAGGCGAGAGGCGAGTTGTATGATGTTATGATGCCCCATACGCCCGTCTTTCCTTTCAGGGAGTTCTCGGATGTTCTGCATAGGGAAGAAATGACATCGATCAGCCTGTCGACTTCCGCCACTGCCTCCTGCCTTGTCATTCCGGAACTGAGAAGGACCATTGCCGCCAATCTGTATCTCTGAGCCTTTATCATCCCGAGGAGATTCTCGAAGTATCCTATCCTTTCCTTAAGAGACAATTTTGCCCACTGGGTATGGACCTTCAATGCGACGTCCACGGCGTACTCGGTTATCCCCGCCTCCGGTTCCTGAAAAGAACCGAAGCTGATACTGCCGTCGATCGGACTTTTTACAACGAAGTCGAGCCCGGATGCTACTTTCATTCCTCCGATGAAAGATGGATGATCCCTCTTCTTCATCTGGAGCGCTGCCTGAAAAGCGGCCTCGAACTTCTCGTTGTCAAACGTAAAATTGCCTTCCGGACCAGTCATGCCACTTAAAGCATGCTATTGCTATGTTAATCTTGCGCAAACCCGGTCCTGTCCTTTATTCGGTCATTGGCCTTGCACTCCGCCCCTCGTTCCAGATGCCTGATGGGGGGTTCCGGGGGCACATCCGGCCGGACATGCACCTCTCTTTCCCCATTGGCGTCCTTTTACCCCGAATCAGAGTCCTCTGCATGTATTCCACACGAATCATAACAGGGCCGCTTCGAGGTAGATGTCGTCTACCACTTCTTTCTTGGGCACGGTGTATGTTCCGTCCGCATTGGGAAGCAGTATCTTCCATTGTCCGTCCTCTCCGACACGATATGAGACCTTTCCGACATTTCCTGTGACCGAGAAAGTATACTCACTCTTCCTGTGCACTTTCTCATCGCCTACGATAGGCACAGCCGTCTGTTTGTAGATATCGTAATACCTTCTGTAGAAGATTATGAACCAAAACAACAGGCCGGCCAGTAGCAGCAGCAATGTGGCGGCGATCCACCAAAATAGGTTGGACAGACCGGAACCGCTTTCATCAGTGAAGTAAAGTTCAAGCTGCACTGACGACATCAGATCGTTCATTGCGTAGTCGTATGTTACGATCACAATGCTTCCGTCCCTCCACTCTTTGAACTCGTACCCGTCTCCGGCATATGCATAGACGATGACGTTCGCATGCTCGGGGAGGTTGACAATCGAGACGTATCTCATGGCCGTCCCCCCGTTTATGCTGTACTCGGCGTATCCGCTTCCCTCCATCACATCGATCCTCAGGGTTATGTCCGCCCTCGGGGTCATGCCTCCCACCACGGTAATGGTGTGGTTGTATAGGACATTGGAGAACGTGTAGTATCCGAGGCCTATCTCCGCTCCGGATAGATACACTCCGTCCACTATCACATCCTTTATGTAGAATCCGGGGTTGGCGGAGAATGTGAAGGTCTTGCTTGTTCCGGCAGGCACCGTCACGGTCCCCGAGGGAGAGATGGTCGTGAAAGAGTCGGCTGTCGCCTTGATGAAGTATTCCTTTACTTGTGCAGGTCCGTATATCAGATAGATCTCCGTATCAGAGGTCACGCTTGGAAGAAACACGGTGGTATTGCCCTCAGGCATTCCGGCGATCCCGATCTTCCAGTCCTTGAAACTATATCCTGCTATGCTGGGTATATCTGCTTTAGCGAGCGAGAATGGAAGATAGTATACCACAACATATGTTGTGCTTACTATGAGACCGACCGGATTATCATCGTAGTCCACATAGTAGACCGTCACATCGAATGTGAACACGTTTATGTCATAGTTGTTGAGCGGGTGGACGAATGCCAGCGTCGGGTGTGTGCTGTGGCTGTCCGTCCTGATGAAGGGGAACAAGGCTAGCAGTTCCGCTGCGGTCTTGCCGACATCCATTCCGAAGGATGCGGTGTTGCCTGTGAATACCGCGGAAGCGGCAATATCTATGCTGACGGTCGCGTCGGTGTATGCTTCAGTGTAGATGCCGCCGCCGATACCTCCGGCTGTGTTGTCGGAGACCGTGCCGCCGGATATCTTCAATACGCCTCCGTTGTAGATGCCTCCGCCGTCATATTCTGTTTCATTATCGCTGACCGCTGCATTGCCCGACATCTCAAGGTCGCCGGTATTATACACTCCGCCGCCATAATCGGCCCCGTTGCCGGAGATCTCTGAATCATCTGACTGCGTGAAAGAGGATTCGTTGTACGCACCGCCGCCGTATTCTGCCTCGTTGCCATAGATTTCCGAGCTGCCCGACATGGTGAGCATACCTGCGTTAAAAACTCCGCCGCCGAAATTTGCGCCGTTATTATAGATGGCGTTTCCTAACACTGCAAAGGTGCCATTGTTGTAGATTCCACCGCCGCCGCTGGCGGCGGTATTGCTATAGATCGAACAATTTGTCCTTGTATCCGCACCTTTGTTGTAAATGCCGCCTCCATTGCCGGTGGCAGTGTTATTACGTATCAGGCAGGCAGATATCTGTGCTGAAGTGCAGTCATCCTCTATGAAAATGCCCGCACCGTCCTCCGCCTGGTTCTGGTATATTTCGCCGCCGGTGATGGAGAGGATGGCTTTGTTGTAAATGCCCCCTCCGCAATCGGTGGCAGTGTTGAGGTATATCTTGCCGTTTGTCATGAAGAAGGTGCTGAGCTTATCGTTCAAGTAGATACCCGCACCGTCTGACGCATCGTTCCTATAGATCTCGCCGCCTTCGATGGTGAAAGTGGAAGCCTCGCTGAATATGCCGCCGCCTTGGCCGCCTGTGGATACACCGTCGCCGTTGGCAGCGTTGCTGTATATCCGGCCACCCTTCACTATGATGGAACTTGTGTCGGTGGTGTAGATGCCGCCGCCGTGCTCAGCTTTATTAGCATTTATTGTTCCGCCTTCTATGGTAAGGCTAGATGGGTTGTATATGCCGCCGCCGTTGTATACGGCCTTATTGTTTGAGATTGCCGCAGTACCCGATATGGTAAAAGTGCCTTCGTTGTTCACCCCGCCGCCGTAATCGGCATCGTTAAAGTTTATCGATCCGGCGGACATTGTGAATGTGCCAGTGTAGTTATCAATGCCTCCGCCATTCCCTGTGGCAGAGTTTTCGGAGATTACACCGCCGGATATGTTGAATGTCGATTCATTATATACGCCGCCGCCGTGATTTGCTTTGTTATTTGTGATGGCTGCAGAGTCATTGATTGTGAATGTGCCTTCATTATATACGCCGCCGCCGTTGAAATCTGCCTTATTGTACCAGGCGCGCGCGTAATCATTCATTGTGAATGTGCCTTCATTATATACGCCGCCGGCCCGGTCTGCAGTGTTGCTGGCGACATTTGCATTGTCTTCCATTGTGAATTGGCCGGCGTTGAACACGCCGCCGCCATACAATGCCTTACAACTTGTTATCAAAGCATTGTCAGTCATTGAGAAGGTGCCGCCGTTGTAAACTCCGCCGCCGGTATCGGTGCTTTGACAATTCGCTATCTCGGAGTTACCGTACATATTGAGGGTGCCGCCCGTGTGTACATACACACCGCCGCCGGCTGAGGTACTGCGGCAATTCGCTATGAGCGATGCATTGTCCATATTCAGTACGCCGCCGCTTTCGACCACTATGCCTCCGCTATCGTCGTTATTGCCGGCGATAAGTATGTTCCTCAGCGTAAGGTCGCCGTAGACCGTGCCATGTATCGCGCCCGGCGTGGTCAGTAGGAGCATAAAATTACCAGTGGTCGTCAATGTCACTACTTTGCCGGCATCGAGTGTGAACGAGGTAACGTCGTAGTCAAAAGTTGATGCCGTTATTGTATAATCGGTGCCTGCATGCCCGTTGATGACGGCGAACACTGACGCCAGATCGGTGCTGGGGTAGGAGTCTACCAGATCCCCGGTCACATCATAATTGCTTGCCGCTGAAGAGTAATTAGAGTTCTCTGGGGCCAATTGAACGGCTGCTACCGCTACGGCCATCGTTACCAGCACGAGCACTGCGCATTTGAACGCAGAGAGCTTTCTGGTACCCCCGGTCTTGATCTTATCACTATGTTGAATTTTCATCGGTATGCCTTCCTTTTGGTGTCATTGTTGAAAGGATCTGGAAAAAAACGCAGTCCTTTCCTTCTTTCTATATAGTCTATATTTTACATACTTATCATTATATAAAACACGAACTGGCGGTTTTTCCTTGATTTGAGTGGATTTTGTGTAGATACTCTGATACTTGTTCTTGTGTAAATAAAGGTTCTTGGTTGAACATCATCAAAATGATTGTTCACAGAAAGGACCATCCCGATACGCCGCCCGGAAGCGATTCTGACAGATATTTCTGTGCAGTCTGAGTGTGTGGGGCTTATACAGTTCCGGGCATAGCCCGGAATCATTTCCGCACAAATCAAAGAAGGACCGCAAAACCCGGCTTTCAGACCGCCGGAAAAGAAACCTTCAGGAATTCAGAAGCTGCCTCTTCTTCTCTTCATACTCTTCCTGCGTAATGATGCCGTCATCCAGCAGCTCTTTGTACTGCCTTATCTGCTCGGCCGATGTTGCCTGCCTTGCGGACCCGCTGCCGGGATGCGTGATCTGCGATGGAGGTACGACATCGCCCTTTTGGACCCTGCCGGAGATCACGTCTTTGATCTGATCGGGCGTAAGGTATTGGTAGCTCGGGATGATGTTCAGTTTCTTGTTACAGGTCAGGCATACTTCTCCATACAATAACCTAACGCCATATGCTCCCAGCAATCCTCCCATTGCCTTACCGCAGCCTATGCATTTTTTGCCCATTGTGTAATAGATACTCCTTCCTTATATTTTATAATGAGTCCTTTTTTTAGAAAGAATCAAACAGAATTTCTTTTCGGGAGGTGTACTCTCAACCGTTATATACCCAAAGTATAATAGGTCGGGACACGGGCCTGTGGTCTAGGGGTTATGACGTCGCCTTCACACGGCGAAGGTCGCCGGTTCAAATCCGGCCGGGCCCACTCCTATTCCAATAAAATAGACCCGATGTGCCTATAAAGCATACTGTTCTCATAAAATTTTGCATAGCTTAAGCTATCCATACGTCGGTTT
>WRKC01000069.1 GCA_009778275.1 Methanomassiliicoccaceae archaeon | reverse complement strand
CATGAAGACTCTCAGCGGGCCTGAAGGGATTCGAACCCCTGACCACCTGATTAAAAGTCAGATGCTCTACCTAGCTGAGCTACAGGCCCATGATATCTTAAAGCTTGTAATGCGGGAGGAACCTTTCATTGTATATAATATCTTTCAATAGGGCAAGCGGCGGCGGTACGGAAGAGTAAAGATCATTGTCGTCCGAATGGCGGGTTCGGACGGAGAAAAGTTTACAGAATCGGTTTGGATCCTTTCACCCTTACCAAGGGCGGATCCCGTTCTCCATCAGGAAATCATTGTATTTGTTTGCCAGTTTGTAGGCATCGAATATGTTCCAAACCCACAGGATGATGTAGCACACCATGACTATCAGGCTCACCAACACTACGCCGGCGGCAACACCTACCAGATCGTCAAAGGTGCCGGCATCATATAATTCGGAGGCGAACGCGACCGTTGCCACTAAGGTGAACGCATAAAGCGCGAAACCGACGAACATGAGCAGAAGCCCACGGGCGATCTTGCCGGCATATATCTGTCCCACCCCCACGAAAAAGAACGAAAGGAGAGCTGCGATGCCTGCACTTTTGTCACGGATCTGTATCGTATACGGCTTGGCTTTACTTCCTTCGCCGTTTTCCACCCTGTACCCGCAATCGTCGCAGAACATCTGCCCGTCCTCCATTTTACCGCCGCAGTTACAACAAAACATTTGTTTCCTCCTCGGATTAGTTTTAATAATATATATTGGGGCGCGTATTTAATATCTGGCCCCGTGTCTGGGTCTGTGTCTTTGCCCAAGGGGATAGTAGTGGGCCCAGCCGGATTTGAACCAGCGACCACCTGGTTATGAGCCAGGCGCTCTACCTGTCTAAGCTATGAGCCCCTTTATAGAAAAGGAGTATGGCGCCGTCGCACGGGATCGAACCGTGGACCTTGTGATTAACAGTCACACGCTCTACCTACTGAGCTACAACGGCCTGTGGAAAAAGCGAAAGTGTGACGAATATTAAATGATTACGTTAGTCAGCTGATGAAAGTAGGCTAGGGGCGCAGAAAGAAGGCCCTTACATATTCAAATAAAGGAGCATACTTGCGGAATGCGTGATGAAATGATCTTCGAGAAAGAAAGACTGCCGCATCTGACAGCATTCTTGTTCGTATGCATGATATGGGGGCTGAGCCTCGTCGTCGCATACGACCTTCTCGGTACGGGGATGCCACCCCTCTTTCTGATCGCCGTGACGTACGGGATCGGCGCTCTGACCATTCTCGCCGCAAAACTGGCCCTCGGAACCGCTCCCGCCATCAGCCGCGACGATCTGAGATACGGCATATTCGCCGGGCTGCTGATCTTCGCCGCCTTCGGCCTTCAGACCGTGGGGCTGGTATATACCACGCCGGCAAAAAGCGGTCTTCTGACGATCCTTTATGTGTTGTTCGTGCCCATCATCATCTCGGCCATACGAAAAAGGCCCTCGATAAGATCGATCGCGTTCGCATCCGTAGGGTTTGCGGGGGTCCTGATTATGTCCGGTGTCGCCGGGGGGGATGCCTCATTGAATACGGGCGATTTTTTTACGATCCTGTGTGCTGCGGCATTCGCGGCGCACTTCGTGACCTTGGAAAAGTTCTCCCCCCGCCTGAACACGATGAACTTCGCTTTGGTCCAGATGACCGCCGCGGCACTGGTGGGGATCGCGGTGAGCCTCGTGCTTGAGATCGATCAGTATCCTAACGTGGACCCTGCCGGATCGTGGATGGGGTTGGCATTCATGGGCCTTATCGTCACCGGGCTTGGCTTCTTTGTGCAAACGGCAGTTCAGAAAAAGATCCCTTCGACGACGATATCGATAATGTGCTGCAGCGAATCGGTGTTCGCAATGGTCTTCTCGTGGTCCCTCGGTTATGATGCGGTCACCCTCCCCTTGTTGATAGGTGCCGCTCTGATCATCGCATCGACCGTTCTGTCATCGGCGTATGAGAAGAGGGAGCTCATAGGATGATATTCAGCCTTTCTTTATCGTCTCGATGCGATCGATAAGGCTCTCGAACTGCGCGGACACACCGCGCATGAACTCCTCATACTTGTCCGAGACCATAGCGCCTTCGTTCGTGGCTATTATCAATCCGTCCTTCTCCAGCAGCCTGAGGGAATACCTCACTTTATGTTTGGGTATTCCCAGCTCTTCGGACAATCTTATTATCCCGATGGGCTGCATCCTTTTCGTGACCTTCAGCATCTCGATGTGCCTGCCTATCAGTTCTATCTCTTCAAAAGCACGGTCGAAAATTGATGCATCCTCTGCCATTATGACACCGATGACATTGTTGATTATTAATCATAGTGCCGAACACAAAACCTGAATGTTCGGCACGAAAAGCCGTTCAGCGCCCGTACCATTTCTGCTTTCCCCACTTCGAATAGTTCTTCCAGTATCCCTGTATGAACGATCCGCAGCAGTCCAAGGCCTTCTTTTCGGCATCAGGGCCGCGGTGGGACTTGTAGCAGTTGAGACACTGCCATCTCAATTCAAGGGGCTTCTGCTTTGCCATCGCAACCTGATTGCCAAATCCGTTAATAAATCTTGGCAAAGGCCCGCTCCAGAAATACGCAACATGTCCGCCTAAAAATCGTTATATACGTCCAAGCCCATAAGGGGAATTCTATGAACAGAATCAAGGTCATAAATGAGCCATCAGAACTGGTTCCGATGCTCAGATCCGTAGATACGTCCGTGAAACGAGACGTGTTGAAAGAGGTGACCTTGGAATGGAGGACCGCTGACGACATAGAAAAAAAGTTCGGTCCTGAAGGCAGGGATGCCATCATCTTCTTTGAAAAAATGAAACTTGTTGAAACGCGTTGGCTTTCTGTGAACGGAGGCTACCCTGAAAAATCTTATCACACTTATTACACCTCATTCAACATCAACGCACAGTGGCCCGTCTATGAGATAAGCGATGTTCTGGCGGCCGCGATGATGGGCGAGGGAGAATATGCGGATATTGAGGCGAAGATACTTGCAGAGGTGGGCAAGGGGGGGCGATTCTCCGGCGATGTGGCAGAAGCCTTGGGCCTTTCCTCCACTATGCTGAAAAGTCTTGTGAGGAGATCCGTCAAGATGGATTATCGAGGCCACAGGATAGAACCTATCAGAGAAGAGTAAGATGCCGAACATCTGGATACTGAGGATAGGCCATCGTCCGCAAAGAGACAAAAGAGTGACGACACATGTTGCGCTGACCTCTCGCGCGCTGGGGGCCTCAGGGATATTTGTCGACACAAAGGATAATGTCCTCGAAGAGAACGTGAACAGCGTGGTGGACAGGTTCGGCGGAGAGTTCGTGATCGAGACCGGCGTCCATTGGAAAAAGAAGCTTAAGAGCTTCGACGGAGAGGTTGTCCACCTCACCATGTACGGGGAGAGGCTGGATGAGGCGATGCCGAAGATCGCCGGGGACAGGGACCTGCTCATCGTCGTGGGCGCGGAGAAGGTACCCCCCGAGGTATATCAGGCGGCCGACCTCAACATATCGGTAGGGAACCAGCCGCACTCGGAGGTGGCCGCGTTGGCGATATTCCTTGACAGGCTGACGGACGGCAAGAATCTATATTCAGACCGCGATGGGCAGATGACGGTTATACCTAACGAGAGGGGAAAGACGGTTGTCGAGAAACATACCTGATGAATCAACCTGCATATGCATCCTCAGAGACGCCGGATGCAAAAAAAGAGTGATCACGCACTGCTGTACAGTGGGCGCGGTCGCAGACGAGATGCTCAGGGAGATCAAGGCGGACCGGCGGCTTGTGATGGCCGGCTCCCTTCTTCACGACATAGGAAGGTCTGTCGACAACGGCATCATGCACGCCTTGATAGGGAGCGAGATGGTCGAGAAGATGGGGTTCTCGGCGGACCTTGTGAATATAATAAAGAAACACACCGGAGCGGGACTCGACGATACCGACGCGGAAGAGATGGGCCTTCCCCCCGGAGACTATATGCCGAGGACGATCGAGGAGAAGATCGTCGCGCATGCGGATAATCTGGTAAGCGACAACAGAGTGATCGGGCATGTGCACTCGGTCGAGAGATTGAGGAGCAAAGGGGCATTCAGAGGCGCAGAGAGGATGGAAACGCTCCATTGGGAGCTCTCAAGACTCTACGGGATGGATCTGGACGTCATTCAGGACATGATCGGCGAATACCCTAAGCTCAAGTGGCTATCTAACTAAGACCTCGGCCGCCCAATGGATCTCAGACCGGTCCGGGACCTATCCTCTCGCGTGGGAATCTGTTGAGAATGATTATGTCACCGATGCTCTGGACCCATCTCATCGGTATGCTGATCGATACGCCCTCATCGACGAGCACCGGATTCGCATCGGTGACGAACAGCCCGCTGACCCTCATTTTGGATATGTCGATCACCACCTCGTCGGCGGCCCCCACAAAAATGCCGCTTGGAGTGTATATCCCTAATCCTTTGATGTTGTTGATGTTTTCAAGCATCTTTCCTTTCCGCCTTCCACTTCATTCTTTGTTTGCTCTAAACTTATTTAACCCTTTATAATCATTGGTGGCCGGAGCAGGTGAAAAACGTGGTAACAGAACTCACAGAAAGCACTTTTGACAAATTCATCGAAGACAACAGCGTAGCGGTGATAGACTGCTGGGCGCCGTGGTGCGGGCCGTGCAGAAGGATGGCACCGATAATGGAAGATCTCTCGAAAGCTCTCAGCGGAAAAGCCGGAGTGGCCAAGTTCAATGTTGACACCAGCCCGGCGATATCCATCAGATTCGGGATAAGGGCCATACCGACCGTGTTGATATTCAAGAACGGCGTTCTCATCGAGACCCTTGTGGGCCTGAGAAGCAAAGAAGATATCATGGAATATATCGACACGACGTGAGATGAAAGCTGACGTAGTGATAATAGGCTGCGGACCCGCAGGTCTGCAGGCAGGCATCCACTCATCCAGGAGGAATGCGGACACTGTTATCGTCGGCAAATTGAAGAACAGTGCGCTTTACGGAGCCCACATAGAGAACTACTTCGGTCCCTCTGAAAAAACGGACGGCTCGGTCCTGCTGAAGAACGGGTTGGAGCGGGCATTGTCGTTCGGATGCAGGCACATCGACCAGAATGTGATCGGTGCATCAAGATTTGAGGGCGGATTCAGGATCGCGGTCGAATCGGGAGAGGAGATCGACTGCATGGCGGTCGTCATCGCCACGGGGATATCCAGAACGAAACTTGGCATACCGGGGGAGAAGGAGTTCCTCGGCAAGGGAGTGAGCTACTGCGCCGAATGCGACTGCAACTTCTACAAAGGACTCAAGGTCGCCGTGATAGGCGACGAGTCCGGGGCCGCGGCATCGGCCGAACTCATGACCGGATATGCTTCCGTCGTATATTGGGTCAGTGAAAAGATGTCGGCGGACAAAAACCTCATTGACAAAGCGGAGGCGGCGGGAGTAAAGATCATTGCTGGGAAACCGGCGGAGATCAGGGGCGGGAATGCGGTCGGATCGCTGCTTCTGGCAGGCGGAACTGAGATCGCGGTCGACGGCATCTTCATAGAGCTAGGCGGACGGTCGTCCGCAGACCTGGCGATGGACCTCGGAGTGATGCCGGAGGCCGATGATTCAATAGGTACGGACAGAAAGTGCGAGACATCGGTCGCAGGAGTTTTCGCATGCGGCGACATCACCGGCGGGCCGTGGCAGCTGGCAAAGGCTGTGGGGGAGGGCGCGGTGGCGGGGATCAACGCGGCCGGCAGGGCAAGAGGCACCCCATGACCGTTGAGGACCTGATCTCAAGCATGCTGAGGGAGGAGGGGGGATTCCAGAAGGCCTTCAGGAACATACTGGACGAAGAACTCAAAATGACCCTTAGCGAATTCTGCTCCATTTCGGGCATCTCTCAAAGCACCATGTACAAGATCCTTGAGGAGAACCGCGAGCCGAATCTGAGGACAATAAGACAGATAGTCCGTGCGCTGAACATGATCACCAGGTCGGATGAGAAAAATTTCGTTGCGATAATCGCCTCGTCAACATTCATGGAATCGCTCCCTAGGACAATGGAGGTCGACGGCAGGATAATCAACGTCAGGGAGTACCCCATATCGACCGTCGAAGATGCGATAATCGCCGCGGTCAGAGCAGAGCGCGACGGCGCACTCGCGATCGTCTGTGCGCCGATAATCGCACTCACCGTGAAGAAGATAATCCGCATACCTGTGTCCCCTGTCATGCCTCTCGGAAGCGTGCTCAAAGCATTGGACATCGTTAAAGGTCTTGTCTGAACAAATTAAAATACCAGCTTAACAATTATTTTGGTATACGGGAGATGTGTACACTGTTCGAACTGCAGGTTGTCAGCAACACCCCAATGAACGCCGTGGCGGATAAAGACATAGTAGCGGAGACGTTCCTGGTGCAGATAGGATACATACCAAAGGGTTACGACCCAAAAACCTCGGCGACGAGCGTGAGGGAAAGCGTGCCATACAAACTTTTCATGGAATTTTTCATGAAGACCCCCAGCAAGGCTTGGGCAGTAGAAGAATTGGCCGCGCTTCTGGGAACGACCAAACCGACGGTGTACCGGCACATAAACAAACTGAAATCGATGGACCTTCTGGAAAGCATCGACGTAGAGTTCGACGGTGCCGTAAGGAAGGGGTACAGGATCAGATACGGCGACCTTTCCAAGGCCTGGAGCTTCACTGAGGCGAATGTGAGCATGGCCATGGAGAATTACAAACGGACAGTATCGCACTTCCAGTCCCTCGCGAGGGCCGAGAACGAATGAACAGAGAGGATCTTCGGACCCGGGAACTCAGCCTGAGGATCATCGCGGCCATTAAAATGGGGGCTGTGAAGGACAGAGAGGATGTCCAAAGGATGAAGATAAAGCTCTGCGACGAGTTGGGTCTTGCCGCTGTGCCTCCGAACTCCAGCATTCTGAAAGAAGCGGAGCCCGAGGACAGGAAACTTTTGGACCCTTTCCTTATCAAGAAACCAATGCGAACAATGAGCGGCGTGGCGGTGGTGGCCGTCATGACCTCCCCCCACCCCTGTCCCCACGGCAAGTGCGCTTACTGTCCGGGGGGAGTCGAGAACGGATCGCCCCAGTCATACACCGGGAAGGAACCTGCCGCCAGAAGGGCGGAGAGGAACGGATTCGACCCATTCCTTCAGGTGAAGGACCGCATAGACCAGTTGACGGCGATAGGCCACAAGACGGATAAGATCGACCTCATTATCATGGGCGGCACCTTCACATCCCGAGAAAGAGAGTATCAGGAGTGGTTCGTCAGAAGATGCTTTGACGCGATGAACGGGGAAGAGTCGCCCGACCTGAAAGAGGCACAGCGCAGGAACGAGACCTCCGAACACAGGTGCATCGGCCTTACCGTCGAGACCCGGCCGGACGTGTTCGGCGACAAGCAGATCGAGCTGGCCATGGCGCTCGGCGCGACCAGGGTGGAACTGGGCGTCCAAATACTCGACGATGAGGTACTCTCGATATCGAAAAGAGGGCACGGAATAAAGGAGATAATTGATTCCACCAGAGCGTGCAAGGCCCACGGCCTGAAAGTGTGCTATCATATAATGCCGGGGCTGCCCGGCTCAGATCCGGAAAGGGATCTGGAATGCTTCAGGCGCGTCTTCGACGATCCGGACTTCCGCCCGGATATGCTGAAATTCTACCCGACGCTGGTCATTCAGGGGACCGAGCTGTTTGACATGTGGGAAAGAGAAGAATACGTGCCTTTCGATGTCGATGCGGCCGTGGACCTCCTTTCGAAGATGAAGACGGCGGTCCCCGAATACGCCAGGATCCAGAGGATACAAAGGGATATCCCCGCACCGCAGATCGCCGCAGGGATCCTGAAGAGCAATCTCCGCCAGCTTGTGAAAGAGAACATGGAGTCCAAAGGCCTCTCCTGCAGGTGCATCAGGTGCAGGGAGGTGGGGCATACCGGGGAAGAACTGGAAGACCCGGACCTTGTTGAGCAGAAGGTCTTCAGGTACATTGCGAGCGGCGGGACGGAGAGGTTCATCTCCTTAGAATACAACGATTCCATTGTCGGCTACGTGAGGCTGAGGACCGACGACACCGATACCGCTACCGTCAGGGAGCTGAAGGTGTTCGGAAGGGTGGCCTCCATCGGTTCCGAAGGGGAGGATTGGCAGCACAGAGGATTCGGGAAGGAATTGATGCTCGAGGCGGAACGCTTTGCGATCCTGGATGATAAAAAAAGAATGAGGGTGACCAGCGGCATCGGCGTGAGAGGATACTACAGGGCGCTGGGATATGTTCTGGAAGAACCTTTTATGGTCAAAGACCTCAGTTGATGACCAGTTTGTCTCCCTCTACCCTTATGCGGTCTGTCTCCACGACGATCCTGCCCTCTTCATCCACTTTGTGGGGCCCTCC
>WRKC01000068.1 GCA_009778275.1 Methanomassiliicoccaceae archaeon | reverse complement strand
CTCACCAAACAAAATGTCGTTTAAGGCGATAGGTTCTTTTCCGTCCCGTCAGCGAGGTCCTTGAACCATGCGACCCCTTCTTCCGGACCTTTGGCGATCAATATGTCCCCCGGCTCGATCGTCGTGTTCCTGCCGGGGCCGAATATGTATTCCCTGTCTCTCTTTATCGCGATGACGAACATCCCGCACTGGCTGCTCAGGCGCACGTCCGCGAATGTCTTTCCTTTGAGGACCGAACTCTCTTCCACTTTCGCCAAACTTATCGTGGTCTCCGACTCTTTTATGGACATCGCGATCACGGGATGCTTGCCCAATCCTCTCAGGACGACATCTGCGATCGACTTCGCGGCCTCTGCGATCGACATGATGGCCGTCTGAAGCCTTATCAGCACCACGATCCTCGCGATCTCCTCCGGCTTGCTCATCCCGACCTCGATGACCTGATCCTGGATCCTTGAGAAAAGGGCCTCCATCTTCTCTCCCAAGAAGATGACCTCTTCCGCGATCTCCTCGTTATCATAGATGAGTGATGAATATGCCAGATCGACCATGAACTCGGAAGTGTCCTTCAACTCCAGAAGCATACTTTCCACTTTGTTCATTTGTCCCCCTCCTCTTCTTCGTCGCTTATGTATGCCGCCTCTTCCTGAGGGGTCTCCTCGTCATCTTCTTCCGCCGCCTCGGGGAACTCCCACGGCTTGCTTCCTGCGGCGTACTCCACAAGCTGTTTGTATCCGTCCTCTGTGCCTCTGACGATTATATCGTCGCCCGCACGTATCTTGACATCGTCCTCTGGGTCGTATATCCATCCCTGACGGTTCTTCAGGGCGATTATCCTGCATCCCGTGCACGCTTCGATTCCCAACTTCCCGATGGTGTATCCCACCATGGAGGACTCCGGCCTTATTCTGGTGGCGCGGATCTTCTCGCCGGATTCGTACAGCATCGCCGATACGAATGGGCGCCTTTCCAACGGAAGGTTGAGGAGGCTCACTATCTCCGCCGCGGCGTCTGATATGACGTCCGCTGCAGACGCCACCTGCAGCAGCCCGGAGAGCTGCTTCGCGTCCTGCTTCGTCCTTGAGGACATCAGCACCTTGAAACGGATGGCATATTTCAGATTGTGCATCTCTTCTTCAAGTTCATTGACCTTCTCGGCCATGTCCTCGCTGTTGTAAAGCAGGGAGGCGTAGGCCAGATCCACTATCACTTCCGATGTGTCCTTCATCTCCGTCAAAAGTTCGCGAACGGTCATTTCAATATGATCCAAATCCGCATAATCCACAGGGCCGGTCATCTCAGCCCCTCTGCTATCCGTTCGGTGCGGCTGCCGCCGCTCTCCGGACCTTCTGAATTGGTTAACAAATTTGGCCACCTTTTTATTGGAACTAGTCCCGAAGAAATATACGTGCTCCCTGTATATAAGACTTAGATTCCTCTGTTTCGACAATTGCTGACAGTTTACCCTCTAAAAGGTTATATTATTGCGAAAGATATGTGCGGATGAGGTTGACGATGATAAGCAGAGAGGATGTTCTGGCGAATCTTGACTCGTATGAACTCAAGAAGGCTAAGATAGGGGTCGTGGCATCGCACTCCGCGCTTGACACCTGTGACGGGGCGGTCTCAGAAGGCTTCAGGACCGTTGCCGTCTGCCAGAAAGGAAGGGAGAGGACATTCGCCAATTATTTCAGGACCCAGCGCGACAGCGGGGGGAATGTGGTAAGAGGGGTGGTGGACGAGACCGTCCTATTGGACAAGTTCAAAGATGTTGTCCTCCCGGACGTTCAGAACTCCCTTATGAAGAACAATGTGCTTTTCGTACCCAACCGGTCGTTCGTGTCGTACAGCGGCATAGACGCCGTCGAAGACCGATTCGAAGTTCCGCTCGTGGGAAGCAGGAACCTACTGAGATCGGAGGAGAGGGGCGGCGAGCGGGATTATTATTGGATACTTGAAAAGGCCGGTCTCCCCTTCCCAAAGAAGGTCGAGAAGCCCGAGGACATAGACTCCCTGACGATAGTCAAGGTCCACCACAAGGTTAAGAAACTGGAAAGAGGGTTCTTCACCGCAAAGGATCACGACCAGTTCGTGGAGAAATCTACGGAATTGGTGAAACAGGGAGTGATAGAGGAAGATTTCCTCAAAGAAGCAAGGATGGAGCAGTACATCATCGGTCCGGTGTTCAACCTGGACTTCTTCCGCTCTCCTTTGGAAGAGAAAGGGGAACAGCTTGAGCTGCTCGGAGTGGACTGGAGGTTCGAAACATCCCTTGACGGATACTGCAGGCTCCCCGGCAAGCAGCAGGTGGAGCTGGAAGAGGACGGCATAATCCCCGAATACACCGTATGCGGCCACAACTCCGCTACGCTGAGAGAATCCCTTCTGGATGGTGCGTTTGAAATGGCCGAGAAATATATCGAGGCCACAAAGAAATATTATGACCCGGGGATAATAGGCCCGTTCTGTCTGCAGACGTGCGTCGACAAAGACCTTAATTTCTATATTTACGATGTTGCCCCCCGCATAGGCGGGGGAACCAATGTCCATATGTCGGTGGGGCATCCTTACGGGAACGCCCTCTGGAGAAGGGAGATGAGTACGGGGAGGAGACTCTCCATGGAGATAAGAAGAGCGATCGAACAGGAACGTGTCGGAGAGATCATTACCTAAGGTGAGCATATGAACCACAAAAGAACAATAGTCGCCCTCGCGGTCATCATGATGGCCGCCGTGCCGATGAGCATCCTCATGGCGGACGAGTCGGATGCGGGAATGAGTTTTGACAAGATATGGGGTGAAGGGTTCTCCAACACGAGCGACGGTACGCTCTTCGTCTCCCTGAAGAACACTGAGTATTCCGACCAGGAAGTTAAGATCACGGTGACGGAGGGCAGCAGGGAGCTTGCAAAGAAGACCGTGACCATACCGGCGCAGACCACGTACACAGCAGAGCTCAGATTCGGGATCGGCGGCTTAGGAGACCACATCCTTACGGTCACATGCGAGCCGGCCGATCTGTTCCCCGGGCCGGGCGGCACCCACTACAACTCCGAGACCGTAACCGTTAATGTCACAGAGTCCATTTGGAGCAAGCCGACCACATACGCCGCTTTGATCGTGGTGGCCATTCTGATAGTGATCGCCTTCTACCTGCGCATGCGCAACGCGCCTGCGACAAAGCCCGACACGACCTTCACAGAGCTGGATAGGCAGCAGAAAGGGTCCAGGGCAAAGGCGGAGGACGCACCCAAGACATCAGCGACCGAAAGGAAGAGGTACGGGGGACCCGATGAACCGCCCAAGGAAACTAAGAAGCAGCCTCCGGCGAAGCCTCCCGAACCCCCTGCGGAGAAGAAGGCCACATCCTTCACGGAGCTTGAGAAGGAGAAGAGCGCAAAGAAGGAGGCCGCGCCCAAAAAAGAATCATCTTCCGGAGAACCAAAGAAGCTAAAATACGTGAGCTCCAGAAGAAAATAACCAGAAAACCTGAATGCCAAGGGCATGCCCCGAGGGGGCGTGCCCATCGGCACATTATTGTCAAAGTTTCAGTTTCGGGTCTTTGAGGTCGATGAGGGCCACTTCCCTTCTGTCCATGAAGAACCCTATCTTCTTATGGAGCATTATCGAGGGCGCGTTCCCCGTCTGTATCATGCTGTGCCCGACATCGGCACCCATCTCCTGGCCTTTTCTGAGGACCTCCCTCAGCAGCTTGTATCCGATGGCGTTCCTTCTGACATACGAGTGAACCCCCATGTTCTCTATCCACACTAACTTATTCACATCAAAGATGTGTTCCAGTATCTTTGCGAATATGAAACCGTATATCTCTCCGTCCTCCTCCGCGACAAAGCTCAGGCCGCTTTCCAGATACGACGCGAAGTGGTTCCTGCTGCTTGCTCCGAGGTTCTCCTTCCATTCTTTGGGGAGCTCTTCCCATTTGTTCTCGATGGTAGCGGAGAAATATTCCCTGATGCAGGAGATCTCGAGCTCTCTCACCTTCTCCATGTCTTTGAGCTTCATCTGGCGGATCTCCATCACATCTCCTCCGGGCAATCTATCCCCAAACAATCCAGAACGTTCCTCAGGACGGTCCTGGTGCACTCAACCAGTGTCAGTCTGGCATCCCTGTTCTCATCGGAAGCGAGCACCGGCACCATTGCATAGAACTGATTGAATGCCGCTGCCACCTCGTGGCCGTACGCGGGCAGCATATGCACGCGTTTCTCTTCGCCGGCCTCCCTTATGACGCCGCCGAGTTTGGACAGTGCTTTGATCAGCACCTTCTCGTATTCGTCTGCGAACATGGCCGGTTCGGTGCAATGCCCGTACTCTCCGGCCTTTTTCATCATGCTGCATGCCCTTGCATGAACATATTGGATGTAGGGTCCGCTGTTCCCGTCGAAGTTGAGCGCCTCGTCCCATTTGAAGACGAGCTGTTTTTCCGGATGGACCCTTACAATATTGTAACGAACGGCGCCTATCCCTATCTTCCTGGCGATGCTGAGCATCTCCTCTTCGGACAGGTCGTCCCTTCTGGAACGTATCTCGCTCATCGCACGGGCGACCGCTTCGTCGATGAGATCGTCAAGATAGACCACGACCCCTTTTCTCGTGGACATCTTCCCTTCTGGGAGTGAAACGAAAGAGTAGAACATCGCTTCGGGGATCTTTTCGCTGCCCATGATCTCCAATGCCGAGCACAGCTGTTTGGACCCGAGCTTCTGATCCTCGCCGAGGACATCGATCGCCCTGTCCGCCCTCTTGAATTTATCCAGGTGGTATGCGAGGTCCCGCGTTGTGTAAAGGGTCGTCCCGTCCGACCTCGTGAAAATGAACTTAGTGTTCTTGCCCTGTATCCCGAAATCCTTGAGGTCCACATACCAGGCGCCGTCGTCCGTCTGCCCGGAGTATTTCGATCCTTTGAGCCGTTCCACCACATCCTTTGCCGACCCGTCCGCGATGAAATCCGATTCCCATGTGTATTTGTCCAATTCGACGTTAATGCCCGCCAGCGTCTCCTTCAGCCCGCCGAGCATGGCCTCCGCTGTCTCTCTTACCCTGCTTATCACTCCGTTGTCCCCGTCCTCGAACTTCCTGAGCATGTCCGCGATCTGTTCTTTGACGCCGTCGTCCTCTTCCATCCGTTTATTCGCTTCGCGATAGTAGGCGACGAGTTTGTGATCTGTTTTATCCCTTTCCTCTTCCTCGACGGAACCTTTCGGGATGTTGTTGACGCCCCATGTGAGGATGACCACTTGTTTTCCTACGTCGTTCACGTAGTATTCGGTCCGCACATCGTACCCGCATCTTTTCAGAGACCTCGCCAGCGTATCCCCTATTATCGGGTTCCTGGCTCTTCCGACGTGTATCGGGCCGGTGGGGTTTGTTGATGTGTGTTCGACGTTCACCGTTACTCCCTTTCGGGGCATAGAACCGTAAGCGCTGCCTTCCGCGAGGATCCTTTCAAGCGTCTCTTTGATCAGCAGGGCCTCGTCCATCATGAAGTTGAGATAACCGTTGACAGCCTTCACTGACGATATCGCTCCGGACGGAACTATCAGGGCGGCCAGCCTTTCGGCGATCGTTTTCGGGTCCGATCTCAGTTCCTTGGAGAAACTGAAACATGGGACCGCGAGGTCCGCCATATCGGAAACTTCCTTTGCATATCTGAGACCCGGGGAACCTATCTTCTCCAAAGCTGCATCGACCGCCGATCCTACCTCTTGCTCGAATCTCTGTCTGCTGTCCATGCTTACCCGGTCCTGTATCTTAAAATAGCGGCTATCCCCCCGAATGCCCTGAGCAACATGTCCCCTTCTTCCGAATCTCCAGATATCAGCTGCACTTTCGTGTTGTAACCGTCTGCGATCTCAAAGAAGCTGTCTATGAGGTCCTCCTGCTCCATCACTTTTGCGGGCTGGCCGCATTCTTGGCAGGATATCTTCCCCTCTGGGTCATCCACTGTTATCTTCATTTTGTGGCCGGAGCCGCATTCCGTCACCACACGATATTTATTGATGGATTCCGACAGCAGCAAGATGTCCGCCGCTCCGGCCTCTGCGGCCGCCCTTACGTCTTCCTCTCCGTAGGCCGAGAGTCCCCCGTCCTGTTTCCTTATCTCTCTGAAAAGCCTCTGCATGTACTCCTTTTCCACCGTCAGCTGGATGTCGGTAAGGGTATCCTTTGCCGCATCGACCAATTCCCTTAGGCCTGACTCATCGGTGTAGCCGGTATCGAAAAGCGGATTCACGACCTTCTTCCTGAGTTCATGGTGCAGATATTCCTCTTTCACGAAGAAGTCCTTTGTTGAGCCGGGGCCGCCTACCAGTATCCCCTGGAGTTCCGCCCTGTTCAGGAATATGTCCGTCGCGTTGTCCGCGACCTTCTTGTAGAATTCATGGGCGGCTATCTCGATCAGCCTTTCGAAACGGACCGATGACTGCCCCCCTTGGTGGTGTTTGCTGGGGACAAGAGAGTCAAAGTGCTTCAGGACGGAGATCCTGCTTCCCGACAGAAGACCGATGGTCGCCTCCTTTCTGTCGATGGTGATGAGCCCATACGATTTCTTGTCGAGAAGCATCTCCTCGAGAGGTTCGGTATAGAATTCTGAATCGCATCGGTAGAGGAAGTTCGTTATCTCCTCCGGCGGCTCTATTGTATATTGGACCATTTTCGTCTGGTCGCCCGCTCGGGGCACCTCGCCGCAGAAGATCACCAATCCCTTCGGGGGCGCCGTCTTATAGGTCCTGAGCCTGGACATGATGGAATCGATGGCGCCGGTGACATTCTTCATTGTGGATTTCGATTTGATGTTGGACGCCTGCGACTGCTCCTCCCTGAGATAAGCCATCACATCCGAGACCAGCTTGGAGTGCGGGATATAGACCGAGATAAGCTCCGTCCCTCTGCCTCGGTACGATGTTATTTCCTGCATCGACTTCTTGAAGTCGTATCTTGCCCGGTCCAGAGCGTTAGCGTCACTCATTTGCTGTTCCACCAATAATATTTATCTCAAATGCGCATTCATATAAAAGTATTGGCGATGAAAAAAGAAAAGGTTGTAGTGTCCATCGGCGGGTCCGTACTTATACCCGGCAAAGATGACCCAGCATACATAAGGGCGCTGGCCGGGATGATAGAGGAAGTGTCCAGAACCGTACAGGTCGCAGTGGTTTGCGGAGGAGGAAGGATAGCCCGATATTACACCGAAACGGGCGCGGAACTTGGAGGAACGACCCATCAGCTCGATATGCTCGGTATCGGTGCCACAAGGCTCAACGCCCAGCTCCTTGCCGTCTCTTTGGGAAAGATCTCATCCACCGACATCCCCTTAACGGCGGCGGATGCGGCCGAACGATCGACCCCGGACAACGTCGTCGTTATGGGCGGCACCGTACCCGGGCACACGACCGATGCCGTGGCGACGATGGTCGCAAAGGAGATGCATGCGGACAGGGTGGTCAACGCGACCTCCGTTGCGGCCGTATTTTCCGATGATCCGAGAAAGGACCCGGCGGCGAAGAGGTTCTCGAATATGACGATCGACGAACTGGGTAAGATAGTGTATAAAGAGCACGGTGCCGGAAAGTCAAGCGTGTTCGATCCGCTCGGCGTAAGGATAGCAAAGGAAGAGAGGATCGATATCCTGATAGTCGACGGCAGGAACATTGACGAACTCAGGAATGCCATTCTCGGCAAGAGGATCGAGGGTACATTCGTCAACTCTCACTGATGGGTTCCAGATCGGAAGAGGTTATCAGCTCGAACCCGGCCGATCTTATCAGTTCGGATATCCTTCTCTCCTCCGGCCCTTTGAGCGACTTCCTGTGCATGTAGACCAGTTTCGTTTCTGAGGCTTCGCACGCCTCTTTCACCATTCTTAAGATGTCATCGTCGCCGGCACCTTCCATTTGGTAGTTAGGGAGCATGTGGCCGAAGTTTATCCCGAAGCCCAGCGCGACCTCCGTGAATCTCGGCGCGTAGTGTCCTCCTCCGACGCCTACCGCTGTATCGTAGTCGTTCGGTCCCATATCCAGGATCACGTCGGAAAGGATGTCCGCAGCCCTCTCGTTCCCCCAGTTCCTCTCGTCGCTTCCTATCTCAATGAAGAATGTCGGTTTATCGAGCCACGGCCCGTGATGCGTCACCTCGAAACACACCCTGAAGTTTTCCATGTCGTTGTACCTCGCGATCCTTCTAAGCGCGTCGGTCATGAGGGCGGGGTTGGACCTTACGAGCGTTCTCTCCCGTCCCCCGAACCTGTTCTCGTGGAAGTTGCCGATCGGGTGCACGGTCAGCGATGCCTCGCCGCTTGCCGCGGAATGCCTAGACATGAACACCACCTCG
>WRKC01000067.1 GCA_009778275.1 Methanomassiliicoccaceae archaeon | reverse complement strand
TTTCACTGCGTTTTCCTAACATGTTTTTGACGGTTTCACTGCGTTTTCCTAACATGTTTTTGACGGTTTCACTGCGTTTTCCGAACATGCCCTTTACTGTAATGCAGTGTTATTTCGCCTCTTGGCAACGATCCGCTTGCGGCAGAGAATATCAAGGGTCGTTGAACATTGTGTCCGGCCGCGCGGCGAGAGATCTTTTGTGCTTCATTATCTCAACCTGCCCCCTCACTTCCGAGATCTTCTGAACACCGATCTCAACACCCTCGGATATTTCCGTGTCTGACTGCCCGAACGCTATCCCGTTGAGCACTATGTCCAGGTCCCTGTAGGTTATACCCATTTCCTCTTCATCCGTCTGCCCTTCCCACAGGCCTGCGGTGGGGACCTTCCCGATGATCTCTTTGGGTATGCCCATCAGCTCCGCTGCCTGCCGCACCTGGGTCTTATAGAGGCCTATTATCGGCACGATGTCTGACGCACCGTCGCCGAATTTGGTGAAGTACCCCATCATGTACTCGCTCCTGTTTGATGTGCCGGCAACTAAGTAGTCCATCTTCTTTGCCCTGTTGTACAGGATGATCATCCTGCATCTTGCCGTGATGTTCCCTTTTTCCAGCGGCGCCTCGATGTTCGAGAACAGCATCCCCGTAAAGGTGTTTATCGCAGGCTGCACATCTATCACCTTGTAGTCAGTTCCCCAGGATCTGCACAGGTCCTTGGTCAGGATATAATCCGACGGCGGCGTGACCACCGACGGCATGAAGATATTCATTATCTTCCCGGCTCCGATAGCTTCGGCGCAGAGTTTCGTTGTCACAGCGGAATCCAGACCTCCACTCATGCCAACAACGAGGCCTTTGCATCCGGCTTCTTCCACAGTCTTCTTGATAAAATCGACTATGGCGTCGATATCTTCCTTCGTGATCTTGTGAAGCGTCCTGCCGGCCATGCCTCTGCATGGTCCTTCCTGTATTAATTCCCTACATCCGCATCGCAGTCCCATTTTTACACGGATCTGTTGTCGATTCCGCTGCAGGGGGAAATTTGTCAAAACCCGATAAAATTCAGAAAGGTATTAATTCAGGAAGAAGTTTGTAGGCGCCGAGCCGAGATAGTCTAGCCCGGTACGGCGCGAGCCTGGAAAGCTCGTGGGATCTTCCCTCGGGAGTTCGAATCTCCCTCTCGGCGCCTTACAACTACTATATCCCAGATTGACAAACGTATTCATTTCAAAAAAATGGAAATGTTGGTTAAGAGGTTTCACGGGAGATCTCACAAGGTGCTCCTTTCCTCGCCTATCTCTATGTGCTTTCCGGAGACCATGTAGATTATCTTCTCAGCGATCTTGCACGCATTGTCGCCGACGCGTTCCAGATATTTTGCGACTGAGATATAGTAAGTGTACGCCTCTATGGATGTGGGGTCATCACGCATATGACTGATGTTGCCGTCTATGACCTTTATCCTGCTGATATCCAGTTTATCGTCCAGAGTATTATAGTCCTCGAGGCCCTCTATGTTCTTCGTCTCGAATGCGTTGACGACGCCGCGCACCATTTCCACGGCGACCTCACACATGTCGCGCACCTCATCCATGCGGAATATCATCGGCCTGTCCTTCAGATAAATGGAGGCTTTAGCGATGTTCTTGCTGTATTTTCCTATGCGCTCAAGATGCGTTATGATCTTCATCGCCGTCGCCACGAACCTCATGTCCGAGGCCATAGGCTGATACAATATCAGTATCCTCATCGCTTCCTCTTCGATCATAGAATCCAGGAATGCGACCCTGTCGTACTTCTCTATCACCAGTTCCGCCTGCTCCATGTCGGAGTTGAGCAGTGCATCCACCGCCTCCTCCAGCATGTCCGCCACCAGTTCTCCCATCTCGGTGACCGAGGCGGTCACCGATCTGAGATCCTGCAATAGTCTTCTCATGATATCACCCGAACCTCCCCGTTATGTATCTTTCCGTGAGTTCCTCTGAGGGCTTGTTGAAAATACTTTCTGTCTCGTTGAACTCGATCATCTTTCCAAGATACATGAATCCTGTGAAATCGCTTATGCGTGCGGCCTGCTGCATGTTGTGAGTGACTATCACGACAGTGTATTCTTTCTGCAGCTCGATGGCAAGGTCCTCTATCTTGGCCGTCGCTATCGGGTCAAGTGCGGACGTGGGCTCGTCCATCAGCAGGACCTCCGGGTTGATCGACAGCGCGCGTGCGATACATAATCTCTGCTGCTGCCCGCCGGACAGAGAGAACGCCGGCTTATCGAGACGGTCGCTTACCTCATCCCACAGAACAGCCTGCTTCAACGACCGTTCGACAATCTCTTCCAACTCATTCTTGTCCGTGATCCCGTGTATCTTCGGACCGTACGTGATGTTATCTCGTATGGTCATCGGGAACGGGTTCGGTTTCTGAAAGATCATGCCAATGCGTTTTCTCAGGGCGATCACATCCGCATCGGGACCGTATATCTCATCGCCGTGGAAGGTGATGCTCCCCTCTATCCTGCATACATCGATCAGATCGTTCATCCTGTTCATGCACCTGATGAAGGTTGATTTCCCGCATCCGGAGGGCCCTATGAGGGCCGTGACCTTATTCTTCGCTACTGGCATGGAGACATCGATAAGCGCATGATTATCTCCGTACCACAGATTGAGACCGGTTGTCGCGATCACATTCTCATCGTTTTCTTCGCTTTTGTAAATATTACCACCTCACTTTCTTAGAATAATGATATCTCACCCATGACGCCAATGCAAACATCGAAAGGACGATGATCAAAAGCACCAGTGCCACGCCGTACCTCGTAGTTGAAGAACCGGGAACCTCTGTCAAATAGTATAGATAATACGGCAATGCCATGACACTATCGAAGAGCGAGAAATTAATGTTCCTCAGTATTGTTGCCGCGGCGACGAACATTATAGGCGCCGTCTCACCCGCCGCACGTCCCAAACTCAGGATCACTCCCGTCACTACGCCGCCCATGGCCGCGGGAATGATGACCCTCATCGTCGTTTCCCATTTTGACGCGCCCATGGCCGCCGAGGCCTCTCTGAGTTCCTGCGGCACCGCTTTGACGGTCTCCTCCGTTGTCCTTATGATGACCGGAAGGACCAGGAAGGCAAGGATTATGCAGCCGCCGATAAGGCTCCGCCCTATACCCAGGTAGTGAAGGAACAATGCGTAACCGAACAATCCGAAGACGATCGACGGCGTACCGCTCAATATGTTCATAGATGACCTGACGACCCTCGTGAACTTCGAGTCTCTGGCGAATTCTGAGAGATATATCCCCGTCAGGATACCGAGGGGGATAGCTATCAGTGCCGTCCCCGCGATCAGCTCTAAGGTACCGACTATGGCCGGGAGTATCCCTCCGCTCCTTCCCATGTCCCTGGGGACGTCCGTGAGGAAGCCCCATGACAGGGAAGGTATCCCTTTTATGATGATGTCCGATATCAAAATGATCAATATTATCACGACCGCCACCATCGATGCGGTCATGACCGAATGTGCGACCTTCTGACGGCCAAGCGGCTTTATGTGCTTGGAGATATGAGGCATCGCAACAAGGAAAAGGACGCACAGGAATGCGATGGATGCCGATACCGCCCAACTCGTGAACAGAGAGGCCATCAGCATTACGAACAGGAACACGGAAAGGAGCAGGACCGCGCGTTTTATTGGGGATATCATTCCCTTGATCTTTTCGGAGAAGTGCTTCTCCATCATACCCTGTCCCGTTTCAAATTTCTTCTTTGTGTTCTTCATTATGATGTTCGCTACAATGTTGACCAGCAGAACCATCCCCATGAGGACCAGCGCAAGCAGGAACAATGCGGACAGGTGCAGCCCCGTTGCCTCTCCGGTCTCTGTCGCCAACGCGGACGTTATCGGGTTCACCATATCAAAGATGTTCCATATGGGGTCGGGGATGTTCGACACCTTCCCTGCGACCATTACGACGGCCATCGTCTCTCCGATGGCACGCCCCATGCCTAACATGATCGCCGCGGATATCCCGGAGAATGCGGCGGGGATGACCACTTTCCTCGTGGTCTCCCAGTGTGTGGCGCCTACGGCCACTGAAGCTTCCCTGTATGACCTCGGAACAGCGCGCATAGCATCGTCTGACACCGAGATTATGGTGGGCAGCGCCATGAAACCGAGAAGTATCGATGCGGCCAGCCACGACAGCCCGGCCGGCGCCAGGTCCGGAAATGTGTTGAATATGAACGGAACAATGACCATGAGCCCGAAAAACCCGTATATTATCGACGGTATCCCCGCGAATATCTCGCATATGGGTTTGAGAGCATTCCTTGTTCTTTCAGAAGCGATCTCGGAAAGGAATGTCGCCGCGGTCAGCCCGAGCGGGACCGCGATAATGAGTGCGCCTGCCGTCGTAAGGACGGTCCCGACTATGATCGGGAATGCGCCGTACTTGTTCTGTTCCCAGTTCCAGGTCGTTCCTGAGAAGAAATCCCACAGACCGATCCCCGTTATCGCGTCGATACTTTCCCTGATGATGAATAATATTATCAGAAAAATAATGGCGACGGATGCCGCTGCGACACCCGTCAGTAAATACTTTTGGAGCCCCCAGCCAGCGCTTTTACGCGGGGTGGTTCCTTTGTTTGTGCTCATCAGAACACCAGGTTTACAGCGGGAGGAACCCTACTTCTTCTGCGATCTTCTGACCTTCCGGACTGAGCATCCATCCTATGAACACAGCGACCTGTCCCGTGGGCATACTTCTGGTCAGGAGCACGAGGTCTCTCTTGAGCGGGTAGGTCGGGAGGTCGGTTATCGGTGAAATTGCGGTACCGTGGCCCTCGGTGTTGTCCATGTTAAGGGACAAGACCATGTTCTTCTCTGCCGATGTGGTAAGGCTACCGAGGCTGACATAGGCTATCGCGTTAGGGTTGTTCTCGACATAGGATATCACCGCACCGGTAGCGGCCATGGATGTCCAGCTGCGAGTCTCGTTCAACGCTTTGGCCGGCGATGTCGTACTGGCAAAAGACTCTTCGAAATAAGTTCTCGTACCCGAACCCTGGTCACGATCAACTACCACGATCATTGCGTTTTTACCGCCGATCTGGCTCCAGTTTGTGATCACTCCGTTGTATATGTCTATGACCTGATGCTTGGTCAGCGATGTAATGCCTGCGTTGGAACCGACTATCAGAACGACCGTATCGGTGGCGATCTTCGTCTCATACAGGCCCGCATGGGACGAGTGGCCCATATTCCTTGAGGACATACCTATGTCCGCATTACCGTTGTTGGCCGCATCCACACCGTTCTGTGAACCGTTGGCGACGACCTCTATTCTAACATTCTCGTAATCTTCATATGTCTCTGCAAATTTGTTCATCAGGGGTGCGACTGTGGTCGACCCCTCTGCGAGTATTACAGTCAGGTCCTCCTTATCGGATGTGCTGCTGCCGATCAAGTATCCGCCAGCTAGACAGACTATACCGACGACTGCAATTGCCAATATCATATTTTTGTCCAAGGTTTTTCACCTCGGATATCAAGGAATTGTCTTTAGGTTATATACATGTTCGTTGTAAAAAATGAATATGTTTGTATATACACATATTGTTTGTTAATTACTAATCAAAACGAATTTATATGCACAATGTGTTCATCTTTCATGGACACGAGACGCATACAGGTCACTCAGGGCGAATCATACATGATAACCCTCCCCAAAGAATGGGCGGAGTCAATGGGGCTGAAGAAGAACGACAGCGTGAACGTCGAGGTACAGTCCGACGGAGACCTTCTTGTTTCCCCGGTAAAGAAGACCGAGGCTCCCAAAGACATAAAGAAGATCAATGTTAATAATATAAAGAATGAAAATTTCCTTTTCAGGCAGTTGCTCGGCGCATACATCTCCGGCCATAACATGATAGAGGTGTTCTCAGACCAGCCCCTTACGAATCCCGTCGTCGGCGTGGTGAACTCCTTCACGCAGACATCGATAGGCATGGAGATAATGGAGGAGGACAACTTCCGCATCCTCATCAAAGATCTGATGGACCATACTGAGATCAGGCCCGGCAAGAGTGTGGAAAGGATGGGCATCCTGGTCAGGAAGATGATCGAGGATGTTTTTGAGTCCGCCATCAACAACGACGTCTCTTATATCACGGATATGGAAAAAAGAGACGTGGAGGTCGACAGGGTCCACTGGCTGGTATCCCGGCAGAACAACATTTACAAAAAGGACCCTTGGCTGTGCAAAAGGATCGGATCCAACCTCTGCGAGCTGACGAACCACATCGCGGTCAGCAGGATTTTGGAGAGGATCGGCGACCATACCGTACTTCTGTCAAGGAACCTGACAACGCTCATTGGAGAGAAAAGGGCGGAAGCCGTAGACAAAGGCATCAAGGATATCGGAAAGGAGATCTTGACGCTGTACAACGAATCGGTCAACGGGTGGCTGAAGGTGAATATGAACATCGCGGAAGGATGTATAGAAGATGGTGAAAAGATTGTGAAGAAGGTAGAAAAGACCTTCAAGAACGTGGCGGTCGACATCAATACCGCATCATCCGCCAGCCTTATATCCGGAAGCGCGAAACGTATTGCGGAATATTGCATAGACATCTCCGAACTGACGATCAACGCCGCCATGTACTGAGGCCTCCCCGCCATGATGATGATATAATCTATTACATAAAATGTTTAACGATAAACATTAAATATTATTCGACATATATTATCTTCGACGGAGATATGATGTCCGGTAAAAATATTTGCATGGCGGCGCTTGCCGCAAAAAACAGAACTTGCGGGGCAGGAGCATGACAGGCGGCCACCCAATAGAGATAATGAATTTAAGAAAGGAGTACAAAGGGTTCGTCGCCGTGGACGATCTTACCCTGAACGTTGAAAAGAATAGCTTCACCGGCTTCCTGGGACCTAACGGCGCGGGAAAGAGCACGACCATGAAGATACTGACCAACCTGATCAGCGCAACCTCCGGCAGTGCGTTCATAAACGGCGCCGACGTCACGAAGGAATACAAGACAGCGCTGATAGGGGTCGGTACGGTCGTGGAGACGCCTGAGTTTTACCTCTATCTGACACCGAGGGAGATGTTCTCGTACACCGGAGAGATATTCGGGATGACCAAGGAATCCATATCCGCTCAGACGGACGAGATACTTGCCGACGTGAAGATGACTGAATGGGCAGACAAGAGGCTGGGAACATTCTCAAAGGGGATGAAGCAGAGGGTCACCCTCGGGATATCCCTCATGAACAACCCAAACGTGATAATACTGGATGAGCCCACGTCCGGCCTTGACCCCAGAGGCATGGCGGAGACGAGAGAGATATTGAAAGGGATACGGAATAAATCCAAGAATCTGACCATCCTCATGAGCTCCCACATGCTACACGAGGTCGCGGACATGTGCGACCGCGTTGCCCTGATCAACCACGGGAAGCTCCTGATACATGACAGGATGGAGACCGTCACAGGTACCAACAAGACAAGGAAGATAAGCCTGAAGATCATCAACGGCCCTAACTCAGATGCCGTTTCCAAGATATCCCGCCTTGATAACGTTAAGGATGCGACGATCGTTGGCAACGACGTTGAGGTCCTTTTCGTCGGTGACGACAAAGACCAGTTGAAGTTCTTCAACGAGGTGGGGTCCCTAGGCCTGGGAGTGTTCAATCTTAACGAGGAGGACGCACTCGAGTCTGTGTACCTCAGCATGATCGCGGAGTCGAGGTGATCATATGCTCGGAGATAATTTTTCTGACAATATGAGACAGACCGGCGTGATAGTGAAATACGAGCTCAAGAAGCAGTTCCGCGGGAAGAGGATCGCCATATTCGCCGTGATCATGGTGCTCTTACTTGCCCTGTGCACCATCCTGCCATATGCATTCGGTGACGGACTGAGCGCACTCAGTCCGAATGAACTTGCCCGTTTGTACATGGGAAGCATGGTGCAGTTGTACGTGATCCTGTTGGCAACACTGTTCTTCGCCAGCATAATAGTTTCCGAATTCGAAGAGCGGACCGCACTGATATTGTTCACCAAGCCGCTCAAGAAGTGGTCGGTATTCCTAGGAAAGATATCCGCCGCACTTTTGATAGGATTTGCGTTCATCCTCATATTCTATGCCGTCACGGCGGTCATCAGCTTGATCGCCCTCGGGACCGTGACATCAGCGCTGCTCAAATCGCTGGGTCTTGCGCTGATCTGTATGGTCGGGCTCGGCGGGATA
>WRKC01000066.1 GCA_009778275.1 Methanomassiliicoccaceae archaeon | reverse complement strand
AAAAATTTGCACGTTTTAAAGAAGAACAATCAATATTCCGAACAGGGGATGGAACATTATTTTATACGGATAATCGATACGACCCTGAAATGAGCTACGATGTCGTCATTATCGGTGCTGGACCCGGAGGGCTTACCGCCGGCATGTATGCCAGGTCGAAGTTGATGGACACCTTGATACTGGAAGCGGGGCATGTCGGCGGTCAGCTGACGAGCCTGTATCCCGAAAAGGGGATACACAACTATCCCGGCTTCGAGTCCGTCCAAGCGAGAAAGCTGTCCGACAGACTGTATGCTCAAGCGGAATCGATGGGCTGCGACATCAGAGAGCATGAGAAGGTCGCGGAGATAAATGACGGCAAAGAAGAATTATTGGTCGTGACCAATAAAGGGACGTATCACACCAAATCGGTGATCGTAGCGATAGGGATGGGAAGCTTCCATCCGAAGAAGATGGACAGCCCGGGAGAGAAGGAATTCACCGATAAGGGCATAGCTTACATACTCCCGGTGAAGGAGGAGCTCGTCGGTCAGAAGGTGGTCATGTTCGGAGGGGGCAACAGCGCAATAGAGATGGCCCTCATCGCCGACTCGGTCACGGATACCACGATAGTCCACAGAAGGCCGGAGTTCAGGGCGGACGAGTCCAATGTCAACAGTCTCAACGAAAGCAGCATCAAGAAGATCATGAGCGCCAATGTCGTGTCGTTCAACGGTGATGATATCCTTAAGAGCATAACTCTTGACCAAGGAGGAAAGACATTCGATGTGCCCGTGGACCTGGCGGTCATCAACATCGGGATAAATTCCGATCTTACGGATCTGAAGAAATGGGGGATCGACCTCACCTCAGAGGGGCTTGTGAAAGTGGATTTCGATATGAGGACCAACCGCAACGGGATATTCGCGTGCGGAGATGTTGTCGATTATCCCGGAAAATACAAACAGATCATAACCGCCTGCGGAGAAGCCGCCACGGCGGCCGTCAGTTCATATAAATTCGTAAAAAAGCCCTACTGGGCATGAAATTGTTTTTTCAGCGGGATGCCCCGCTGACTTAGTTTAGAAAAACCCTTACGGGCTCAGTCCACTATGGCTGCCGAGGGACACTCGTCAACGCATGCTCCGCAGTCGACGCATTTGTCCTGATCGATTACTGCTACATCGTCAACGACTATTGCATCCTGGGGGCAAACGTCCACACATTGTCCGCACGCTACACACTCTGCTTCAATGACCTTTGGCATAGTTTTACACCTGCGACCAATAAATCTATGTTAGTATTTTAACGTTTCCGAAAACGTGCTGGCACCTCAGTAATTGCTGGCAACTGCCGCATCAATCCTCCACATGATTTATACTGAGACCTGCATACGCCAACATGGATGTGTTGAGTGGGTCTGTTCTGACCGAGGACGGCATCATCAACGGATACATTTGTATTGAGGATGGTGTGGTGATCGCCATCGAAGAGGGGCGCCCCCCTGAGCCGTCTCTCTCGGCCGGCCTTATCATGCCGCCGATGGTGAACTCCCATACCCACTGTGCGGACATGGGCCTGAAAGTAGATCGGGAGATGACGATCGAAGAGCTTGTCGCTCCGCCGAACGGACTCAAGCACACCTATCTGGAGAAGCTTGATGAACGCTCCCTTGAGAGGGACATCGGAACCTATGCCCGTCTTTCCCGCGAGAACGGGATCGGTGCTTTCATAGACTTCAGAGAAGGGGGGGAAAGAGGTTGCAGGATACTCAGAAAGGCCGCTCCGGAGGCAGTGGTCCTCGGAAGGCCCCTGAGCGAAGAATATGACCCCGGCGAGATCTCCAGAATATTGGATACAGCCGACGGCATCGGCATATCCAGCATATCCGATATGGACCGCAGGTACATTGAGAGCGTGGCGGACCAGACCCGGGACAGAGGGAAGATGCTCGCCCTTCATGCCAGCGAGAGAATGAGAGAGGACATAGACACCATATTGTCTTTGGATCCCGCTTTTGTCGTGCATATGACGGAAGCTACCGATTCCGACCTTCTGAAGTGCGCCGAGACCGAAGTTCCGATCGTAGTATGCGCCAGATCCAATATGTACTTCAAAAGAACGCCGCCGATAAAAAGGATGCTTGACTGCGGGGTCGATGTAGCCATCGGCACAGACAATGCTATGATAAGCGGACCCGATATGCGTTCGGAGGCCTCCGCCTTCAGGGACATCCTTATTTCTCAGGGGGGCTCCTCCGGCGATCTTGAGGGACCTATGCTCAGCAACGGAAGAAAAATATTATATCCGCATAACAAAGTCCACGTTTCCGTCGGAATGGCGGCGGACCTGACGGTGCTCCCATGCCCTGGAGAATTCAATATGGATGACATTTTGCAGAACAGGGGCCCGATATTCAGATATGTGCCCAAAAGGAGGAAATAAAATGAGTTTCAAGAAAATACTCGTGCCAACGGATGGAAGCGAATTTACAAAATACGCAGTGGAAAAGGCCATCGAACTGGCGAAACTGTCTGAGGGAAAGGTCACAGCGCTGTTCGTCCTTGACAAGTCCGTCTACGCAAGCTCGCCGATGGATACCGCGGTGATCAACGTCTACGACACTCTCGAAAAAGAGGGAAAGCATGCGACCAACTATGTCGTGGAAAAAGCCGGCGAGGCCGGCGTGGAGATCGAGGAGAAACACATAGAGGGCGTGCCTGCAAGGATCATACTTCAGGAAGCGGAGGAAGGCGGATACGACATCATCGTGATGGGCACCCTCGGAAGGACGGGGATCTCGAAGCTTCTGATGGGGAGCGTTGCGGAAAAAATAGTACAAAACGCGAAATGCCCCGTCATGGTCGCCAAATCTCCTGCCATTTCAAAGGAATGACGCATAGCGTCAATCAATGCACTTAATTACCTGAAGACAAATAACCCGCCTAAACTCCGTTGGGGGGCAGTATGCTTTTCCAATCGGCGAGGTCTTCAGAGGTCGGTTCAGTATGAAAACAGTGGCGGACATAATGACAACGGCACCTATTGTGGTGGAGGTACCGGGAAGCCGCAGCGATGCGATCAATATGATGGTCAGGAACAAATTGACCGGACTTCCGGTCGTACGTGCTTCCGACGGCAAACTTATGGGCATCGTTTCCCGAAGGGATATTTTCAGGAAATTCGACGAGGATCAGCTGTCACTGATAATGAAAAAGGACTGCATCACCATCACTCCGGACAAGAGCATCGTGGATGCCGCGAGGATATTCGCAGTAAGGAGGATACACAGGCTCCCCGTGATAGAGGACGGGAGACTGGTCGGCATAGTGACTCCCACTGACCTTCTGAGGGAGATCAGGGAAATGAAGACCTCGATGACCGCAGAGGACGTCATCAGGACAACCTGCGTGACCGCGCATGAAGGCGAGCCGCTGGCATACACTGTCGCGGCGATGAGGATAAGCGATGTCTCCGCCGTACCTGTCCTTGACACGAAGGGGAGGCTCGTCGGGATATTGACGGACAGAGACCTGTTCAGCGATCAGACCGTGGATGCGGAGGCGATGATGCGCCTGGGGATCGAGGATTCCGAGCTCGCCGGTTACAGGAACGTGCTTCCGCTTTTCTATGCGGCGACTAACAAGTACATACCCGACGAGACCATCGTCCGCGACTACATGATCAAAGAACCTTTGACGGTCTTCAAGAAGACACCGCTGAATGACGTTGCCCGCATAATGACCCAGAATGACTTCGGGCAGCTTCCGGTGCATGGCACCAAAGACGACCTTATCGGCATGATCTACGACGTGGACGTGCTGTGTGTACTGATGGGTAATTCAAATGAGTAAAGAGATCAACAGCGCCGATCTTTTATCCCTCTGCAGGCGCAGAGGATTCATCTGGCCTTCCTTCGAGTTATACGGGGGGGTGGCCGGAATGTTCGACTATGGGCCCCTGGGTTCGAACATGAGGAATAATATCGTTGAGATCTGGAGGGACATCTACAGAGGCAGAGAGGGCTTCATCGAGATAGATTCCGAGACCGTCAACCCCAGGGAGGTGTTCAAAGCGTCCGGCCATGTGGATGAATTCGCTGACCTGATCACCTATTGCGAAGAGTGCGAGTCCGCATTCAGGGCGGACCACTTGGTCAAAGAGTTCTTCAACAACCCGGACGTGCTGTCACAGAAGGAATTGGATGAAGCTTTCGTGAAATTCGGCGTGAAGTGTCCCGAATGCGGCGGGAAACTTGGACCTGTGGAAGAGTTCAACCTCATGTTCAAGACCTCTATCGGACCCGGCTCCTCAAGAGTGGGATATCTCAGGCCGGAGACCGCACAGGGGATATTCGTGAATTATCCCAACCTTTACAGATACAACAGGGAGAAGCTTCCCCTGGGGGTCATACAGACCGGGAGAGGCTACAGGAATGAGATCGCGCCGAGACAGGGGATGATAAGGATGAGGGAGTTCAACATGATGGAAGTGGAACTCTTCGTTGACCCGGAAGATAAGGGCTGGGTCAGATTCCCCGATATCGAGAACGATCCGATCACGCTTGTCCCCAACACAGGCACCGAAGCATTGACCATGACCGTCGGTGAGGCCGTCAAAAACGGAATAATAGCGAACAAGGTCCTGGCATATTTCGTGTATACGACGCAGCAGCTGCTCACCAGGCTCGGGATCGATCCGAAAAGGCTGAGATTCAGGCAGCACCTGCGCGACGAGATGGCGCACTACGCAATGGATTGCTGGGACGCAGAGGTCCTCCTTTCATACGGATGGATAGAGGTAACCGGCGTCGCCGACAGAGGATGCTGGGACTTATCAAGGCATGCGGAGTTCTCGGGTACCGAGCTCACACACTTTAAAAAATTTGACGAACCGAAAGAGATGGAGATCGACAAGATCAAAGCCAAACACAAAGCCCTGGGCCCGAAGTTCAAAGAAAGAGCAAAGGCGATAGCGGAGATGATGGAAACGAGAACCCCCATGGACATCAAAGAAGGAAAGCTCTACCTGAACCTAGATGGAGAGGAGATCATCCTCGATGACGGGTTCTTCGAGGTTGTGAGGGTGCGCGAGAAGGTCTCCGGCGAGAGGGTCGTTCCGCACGTGATCGAACCGTCGCACGGATTGGACAGGATCTTCTACTCTGTGCTGGAGCACTCATTCGAACACGATGAGAAAGAGGATTACACTGTGCTGAAACTGCTGCCGGAGGTCGCTCCGATCAAGGTCGGGATATTCCCTCTGATGGAGAAAGACGGCCTGGATACGTTTGCCATGGACATATACAGAAAGGTGCACTCACCACGCATGGAGGCCTATTACGACGGCTCCGGGACCATTGGCAAGAGATACGCCAGGATGGACGAGGTAGGGACCCCCTGGTGCATCACGGTCGATTACGAGTCTGTAGAGGGGCCTAACAAGAACACAGTTACGATAAGGGACCGCGACACCACCGCCCAGAAGAGGATACCTGTGGATTCGGTGCCGGATGTCTTAAGGTCCATGCTCTATGGCAGGCCATTTGATGACCTTTGAGACATTTTCTATTTAATACCTTCCCAATAATACAGGATCTTTGCGGATAGTAGTGAATATCCCTGCGTGTCTTGCCTGTATCCGCGAGCAATGACCGTATTTTTGCCAGACATCTTAAACAATCTTTATATCCGCAATAATGCGATTAATTGCCGGTACAGAATAATGGGGTGAAACAATAGGAGTAGAAGACCTAGAAAATTTGAAGATATTATCAATTTTGAGATCACAGCTTAACGGAATAACCGTAAAGGACACCATGACATCGGTGTTTCCCGTCGTCGACCCCGAGGACAGGGTCTCCGATGCGCTCTCGAAGATGAGGGAATCGGGATTTCAGGAGATACCGATAATCGAGAACGGAAACTACATCGGAATGATAAGCTACGGCTCGATACTCCGGAAGGGGAGCGTCACACCCGACACTAAAGTGAAGAACCTTGTGCGTAACCTTCCGACGGTCTCTTTGGACACCGATATGACGAAGATAGCAGAATACATCATCGCTAACAACTGCAGACAGCTGGCGGTCCTGAACGGGAAGAAGATTATCGGGGTTGTGTCCAGAAGCGGCCTTACCAAGGTCGCTGCGAGAATGAAGATATTGAAGGACATAAAGGTCTGGGAGATAATGACCACCCCCGTTGAGTCTGTCAACGTGGACGGCATGCTGGATGACGCTTTGGAGATCATGAGGAGACTGGACATCAGGACCGTGCCGGTAGTCGGCAGCGACGGGGCCCCGCTGGGAGTGGTCGGTATGAAAGAGATCATCGACAACCACTGGAAGATCGATTCGAAAAGCTTCGGCGACTTCGAAAAAAGCTCGAAGGCCCAGATCACGATCGAAAGCGTCTATGCCACCGCACTCATGACAGTCGAATGGATGGACACATTGGGTTCGGCCGTTGCGGTAATGGAGGAACGGGGTTTCTCCACTCTGCCGGTCGTTGAGGGGAAAGAGCTTGTGGGGATACTTACGGAATATGATATCGTTGAGCTGATATCGGCGTGCAGGGAGAGGGACTCCCTCTTCGTACAGATAAGCGGACTTGACGAAGATGACAAATTCTATGCCGGCGCCATGTATGCGGACATCGAAGCAGAGATGATGAAAGTCTCCAAAATATACAAGCCCGAGTCTCTTACCTTACACGTATCCAGATACAATGACGACGGCGGAAGAAAAAAATACAGCCTTACCGCCAAACTCTACATAAGGGGGACCACCATCAATATGAAGGAAGTGGGGTGGGACCTTGTCAAAGCGAACAATGACCTTATGAAGAAGATGGGGCGTGAAGTGATCGAGATGAAGGATTCGAAGGTCACTTTCCGCAAGAGAAAGAAATGAAACCTGCGGGACAGCGTCCCGCCATTACATTTATCAAACCCCTGGCACTGCGGACGCTGATGGTGCCGTGGCTGTATGTTCATTGAAAAATATCCAAAGTATCCTATGCAGCATTCGCTCCATTTTGTTTGGTCACTGTAAGTATCAAATATCGCACTTTTAGACAAGATAAAGGAAAAGAAAGAAGGATACACAGACCTTCACGCGAAGGTCCGTGTGTTTGTTTGACCAGACTAGGGTCAGCGGTGCTCGATCGTTATCTTATCGATCACGTCCTTCCCGGGTATGGTATAGCTTCCGTCCGGGTTGGGAAGCAGTACGTTCCATGCCCCTTCCTCTCCGACCCGATAGGACAAAGTTCCGGACACACCCTCCAGTGTGAAGGTGTATGCCCTCTTCCTGCGCGCCCTGTCCTTCTCGGTCATGACCGCTCCGACCACCTCAATGACCTCATAGGTTCTTCTGTAGAAGAGGATGAACCACAGGAGCAAAGCCGCCAGCAACAGCAGCAAAGCCGCCCCTACTATCCACCAGAACAGAGGACCGTCCAAGATGGAACTGTCATCAGTGAAGTACAGTTCCAGGCTCACAGGGGCCATCAGACCGTACATGGAGTACTCAGAGTTCTTGTGCACTCCGCTTCCGTCCCTCCACTCCTTGAACTTGTATCCGTCATCAGCGAATGCTCTGACGGTGACATCAGCATTATCGGGGAGAGTGACCACTCCTGTGTACCTTATGAAGGGGCCGCCGTTGACACTGTATTCAGCATATCCGTTCCCACTCGTCACATCGATCCTCAGTGTTACCGTCGTTCTCGGTTCATTGCTGCCTATCACCTTTATGGTGTGGTTCATACTCACATTGCTGAAAGTATAGTGCCCGAGATCTATCTCTGCCTGAGAAAGGTTCCTTCCGTCAACTATTACCGCCTCTATGTAGAGTCCGTCATTGGCGGAGAAACTGAATGTCTGACTGGCACCGCGCGATAACGTTACGGTTCCCGTCGGAGAGATAGATGTCATTCCATCTGAGGTTGCTGTGATATAGTATACCTTAGGCGGAACCGGAGGCAACGGTGATTCCGAGAAGTAAGCAGTCGTGGTCACACTGTCTATGACATTGTGGGTGATGGTGTTGTTCGAGTCCGTAGAATACGGGTTGTCGACCTCCCAGTATTGGAACGTACTGTTCGTTCCGTCCGTAGCCGAGAGTTGCAACGTTACAGAGGGCATGTA
>WRKC01000065.1 GCA_009778275.1 Methanomassiliicoccaceae archaeon | reverse complement strand
TTTTTTCGTCTGATACGAGCCCTTTCTCGCAGATAAGAGAACTGATTTCATTGCGTATTTGTGGCATATCTTTTTCCTGAATAACATCCGAGTCTATCATAGATTCAATCAAACGCCCAATGAATAGATTAACCGAACAATCGCCTGTTTTGATAAAGGTCATGTAGTCTGTGAGTATTTCTGCCAATTTCAGTGGATTGCTCTTACCAGCATCAGCATAGAAACGATTCAGTACGAGAGGTTCCACAATCGTGTTGAATTTTAGACCGCTCCATTCATCTTTGATCGCGCAAAAGTAATTCTGCTCTGTCCTAAAGCCTTCGCTGGCTATTATGAGTTTCTTTTTGAATTTCCTTTTTCCCCGAGTACGCGATATTGTCTCTGTTTCAGTCGGTCTCATCTTATTCCAGTGCCGGGAATAGCGATTTGAAGTTAGGTATGGCCCCATATCTTCCTTCCAAATACGCTTTTTCCACGCGCCTGTCCCCCCTTTCATTGAACTCTTCAAGAGAGAATAATGCGGTGCTGCCGTCTTCCTCTTTCTCAGCGAACCAGATCTCATCTCTGCGTAGAAGGTTCAGATCCAATAAGCGAAACTCGTGCGTTGTGAATATCAGTTGCCTCTTGGATCGTTCGCAGAGTTTTTCAAAATCCTGCACAAACCTCTCTGTCAGATGAGCATGCATACTCCTGTCCAACTCATCTATGATATATATCGCCTCGTCTCCGCTGTCCTTGCTTAATATGGGAAGGAGATCCATCAGGCGGTTTGTACCCTCTGATTCTTCAGTGTATTCGAAGGACTCCTCACCATGCCTGAACACAAGCTTTTTCACTATCGGATTGCCAGATTCGTCAACCGATATGATCAAAGGCTCTAAGTTATCTGGGTTACGAAGTACAGTTATTGGTTCCCCCGGAGTGGGATTCTTTTTATTCTTTTTCCGATAATCATCTAACACTCTATCGATGAAATTTGGAGGGAATGGGTTGAACCCCCCCTCCAACTTTTCCGAACAAACCTCGGTAACACCCGTTCCATACGATGAGAGAACTTTGCTGCATAATGTTGTTTGTTCTTTGCTGAAAACAAACCTTGTCGGCTCGCCGGCGGGTATTATTCTGATGTTGGTGATCATCCATGTAAGCACCTTTCCGAAGATTCTAAATATACTGTTTTCTCCGAAATGCCGCCTTCCTATGTCTGTCAAAAACAGCCTCTGCGGCATATTAATTGAATCTTCTGCGTACACATTGAATCTTATCTGGCCCTCCTCGCCCTTCTCAATATCGGTAACAATGGTCTCGGCCCTTTCGAAAAGAATTTTTTTCTTCTCATTTTCCAGCTGATAAAGCCATTCTCGTTTGATTTTTGAGGTAGATAGGATTACCTCGAACCCATAAACGAATGTCTTTTCATTGATCTCCATCTCATACTCAAAGGAAGTAGGCCTATCTTTATTGGATCTGTTAATCCTGCAATATTCGTTGGGCGGTATGGGAATTCCTTCAGTGACATATGTAAGAGACCTGTAGATCGCTTTTATCAGATTTGTCTTTCCGGAAGCATTAGAACCGAATATCGCGGCCGTCTTTAGTATGCTTTTGTTTCCTGCTTCATAGGTATGCTCTTTCAGGTTCCTACTGTGCCCCCTGATTAGTGAAAGACTTTGTACCTCGTTGAATGACAAGAAGTTCTCCACTCTGAATTGTATTAACATGGTTCACCTACTTTATGAAATGTTTTTTATCTGTTCACGATTATTTCGAAATTGTATGAGTATTACTACAACAATATGGATATACAGAAGTGACATATTAACTTTATTCTCGAAAAAATCGTGAATATTATCTGCTATTATTAGAATAGGAAAATAGTTTGCACCACAATAATTTCATATAGAGTGCTCTTTGTCCGACACCCATTTCTTTGCGGCTTCGAAGACCTTCATATTAGGTTCTATAAGCTGCGGTCTGGCTGAAAGGCTTTCCGCAAGCGCGTCCGTAATATCTTTTTCTTTGAACGGCAGGAGACCCATTCCGGCCATTGCGCCCAGGAACGCTGTGTTCCCCGCTTTTGGAACACCGTTCTCATTCGCTATCGAAGAGGCGGGGAAAGGTATTGCTTTGACACCTGCGGGGAATCCTATGTCGGATCTTATCGATGATTCGAATAATATCACTCCACCCTCCTTTACAGAGGAGGCGAACCTTTCCAGCGAAGGCTGGTTCATTGCGACCAGAACGTCCGGGTCGTCTATGGTCGGCGACCCTATCTCTTTGCCCCCCACAATAACGGAACAGGAGGCGGAACCCCCTCTTTGCTCGGGGCCGTAGCTGGGCATCCATGATACGTATCTTCCTTCCGAGACGGCCGCTTCGGCGACCACCAGACCCAAGCTCAGTATGCCTTGTCCCCCGAAGCCGGAGAACTTGAATTTCCTCTCCCTGAATGAGGGGTCGTTCTTTGTTGTGATCCCTTCCCTGCCGCCGCCGGTAAGTTCCCTCTCTGTTCTTCTGGGGACCGACTCCGGCGTCGGTGCCGGCTTCTCGGAACGGTCCCTGAAGTTGCCCAAAGGATACGTTTTTTCCATTATCTCCGTGAACGCTTCCGCCGCTTTGACAGGATCGTCCCTCATGTTGTTAGGACAGGGCGAGAGGATCTCCACAAAGGCGAAACCTTTCTTTTCCTTTTGAATCTTAAGCGCCTTCTTGATCGCTTTTTTCGCCTGCATTATCCTCTTTGTGTCGGCGACCGATACTCTTTCTATGAAAACGGGCGCCTCGAGCGTTTCGAAGACCTCGCATACCTTCAGCGGGTAGCCTGTCTTCACTATGTCCCTCCCGAACGGCGTCGTTGTCGTTCTCTGCCCGGGAAGCGTAGTGGGGGCCATCTGCCCCCCGGTCATGGCATAGAGAGCATTGTTCACAAAGAACAAAGCAAAATTGTCCCCTCTGTTCGCCGCCTGGAAGGCGTTGTTGAAACCGATCGCCCCCAGATCCCCGTCCCCTTGGTAAGCTATGATTGGCTTGTCTGGCAAGACCCTTGAGATGCCTGTCGCCACTGCGGATGCCCTTCCGTGAGGGGCGGAAATATGGCCGCAATCAAAATAATAATAGCAGAATGTGGCGCATCCGACCGGTCCCACGAAGACCGAATCGTTTTGCATATCCAGTTCGGCCATTGCCTCTCCGATGAGCTTCGTTATTATTCCGTGGCCGCAGCCCGCACAGTAATGCGTCGCCCTGGTGGCCGTCCCTTCTTTGCGGGTGAAATTCTCATAAAGGCCTGTGGATCTTTTTATCATGCCTTCCCCTCCGTTGCTTTTTCGGCGGCTTCCACTAAGGCCGAGACCTTCGGAAGGTTTCCGCCCATTCTGTTGACCAGCGTTACCGACTCCTTATTTTCAAGATGCAGTATCACATCGTCCCTGTACTGCCCGTTGCTCATTTCCGTGACGATTATCTTTTTTCCGGAAGAGCAGGCGTTCAACTTTTCCGTTGGGAATGGGGACAGCGTGATTGGGCGGAAAAGACCTGCCTTTATACCCTTCTCCCTGAGGATATCTACCGCTGACCTTGCTATCCTGGCACTTGTGCCGTATCCTGTTAGGATAATGTCGGCATCGTCGGTGAGGTATGACTCAGACTTCGCTTCTCTTTCCATCTCTTCATATTTTTTGTTCAAAAGGATGTTGTGTCTCTCCTGCCCCTCCACATCCATATATATCGAGCAGATGAGATTGTTTTTCGTATTGAGGTTGCCTTTCACCGACCAATCGTCCGTTTCGGGCAGATCAGAGACCTTCTCAGGTATGACGATGGATTCCATCATTTGGCCGAGGACCCCGTCTGCCAATATTATGGCGGGGTTTCTGTATTTGAAAGAAAGCTCAAATGCCAGGATGGTGAGGTCGCACATCTCCTGGACGGAGGCGGGCGCCAATACGATGTTCTTATAATTGCCGTGCCCTCCGCCTTTGACAGCCTGGTTGTAGTCCCCCTGCTCCGGCCAGATATTACCAAGACCGGGGCCCGCACGCATGATGTCCACTACGACCGCCGGCAACTGAGCCCCGGCCAGGTACGACAGCCCCTCCTGCATCAAACTCATGCCAGGGCCGGACGAGGCGGACATCACCTTCTTCCCGGCGCTCGCCGCGCCGAACATCATGTTCGCCGATCCGGTCTCGCATTCCGCCTGAAGGAATTCCTTTCCCAAACATGGAAGGTATTCCGATGCCGTGTGGGCTATCTCGCTCGCCGGGGTGATGGGGTATCCGAAATATGCGTCCACTCCGGCGTAAACGGCCCCTATCATGACCGCCTCGTTGCCTCTTACGAATTTGCGCATTTAATCCGCCTCCGAATCCGGGCGGTACACTTCGACGGCGTAAGGCTCGGGGCAGTTGTAGTAACAAATGAAACAGCCGGTGCAACCTTCTCCGGAATATTTGGCGTAAATATACCCTCTGTTGTTCACACTTCCGGAGGACCTCAGAACTTTCTTCGGGCATGCGGCTATGCATCTGCCGCATCCCTTGCATTCGTCCTCACTGATAATTGGATATGGTTTGTCTTCCACTTGCCGTCACGCCCTGATACTTCGGAAATGGAGCGGTGATACTTAAAGATTATAATATTACGCTTCATGCTTCATTGAGCTCTGATGCGGATGCGATTAGTGAATGTTATACGAGTGCTTGTAAAGCAGCCACCTGCAAAGTGCATCTTGCGTTTTGAAGAACCTCTTTGTAATCAGTATCGATAAAGAATATAATAGTTCCCTTATATGGAAGGAAATTTTCAATAAAATATGTGTAAGTTCCCTTCTATGAAAGGAAACAATCGACACTATTTTATCTGTGTTCAACCTTTGCAATGACATGGACAATATCGATCGGACGATGTATCTCGAAAAGATATCCGATTTCATTGGCAACGGAAACGCCAAAGTGATCACGGGAATCAGAAGATGCGGCAAGTCCACGCTTATGCGTTGCATCTCCGAAACAATGTGTAAAAAGGAAGACATCAACGAGATATTCATAGATATGGAACTTTGGGACAATCGAGAGCTGAAGGATCCTGAAAAACTTTACAGAAGAATCAAAGCCAGCCTCTCAAAGGATAAGAAAAACGTTCTGTTCTTGGATGAGATACAGGACGTAACTGAATGGGAGTCTGTCGTGAGATCGCTGATAAATGAGAAATTATGCGAAATATACATCACCGGTTCCAACTCGAAGCTGTTATCGTCGGAATACACGACGTATCTTTGCGGGCGGCTCAACATATTGGATATGTTCCCTCTGACATTCAGAGAATGCAGAGAATTTAACGATGCATATGGTGACCTGGCCACTGATGAAGAACTGTTGCAGAGGTTCATCAAAGTCGGCGGATTCCCGGTGGTATGGAGGGGGCACTACAACGAAAGCTCGTCCTATTCTACAGTTCGCGACATACTGTCGACGATCAGAGCGAAAGATGTCATCGAAAAATACAATATCAGGAACCCGGACCTCCTAGATCGCATATTCAGATTTATCTGCGGCAATCTGGGAAAGTACACATCCCTTAACAACATATACAATGTCCTGCGATCTGAAGGTCGGAACGTGTCTCAGGATTCAGTTTATGCATATGCGGGATACCTTGAATCAGCGTATCTTGTGCAAAAAGCCCATGCATACGATATTAGGGGGAAGAGAGTTCTTTCTGCGAGATACAAATACTTTCTTACTGACATTGGAATAAAGCACGCTACTCTTGGATACAAAGCGGATGATATCTCCGGACATATGGAGAACATACTGTATCTCGATCTGCGGAGCAGAGGGTACACCGTATATGTTGGGGACGATAAAGGGAAGGAAATAGACCTTGTCGGAGAAAGATACGGCGAAAAGGTGTATGTTCAGTCAGTATTCCGTCTTTCATCAGAAGAAGTGATCAAAAGAGAGTTCGAAAACCTGAAAGGGATCAAAGACAACTATCCAAAATATGTGGTGACGATGGAAGATGATCTTTTTCACGGCAATGTTGACGGAATAATATCCTGCGGGCTTGCTGATTTTTTGAAAAGGGAAGAACTCTGAACGTGGGCCCTTTCCACAGAAAAAGCAGACGGATACAGCCAAAGGTTCTGAAAAAACAGAAGGAAAATCAGCTTGAATTAGCAAACTCATAAGTGATTGTCTGCGCGGAGGACCAGACACAAGCTTCCTTTACTTTGCAATGTCGGATCAGCATTACTTATTAGTAGAGGATGCTCAATGGAAGGCCGTATCAAAAAACCCGGAGATCGGAAAGATGCCCAAAGAGACCATCGGACAGCTCAAGATGAATTACGAGATAAGCGGGAATGGGGAACCCGTGATACTGATAACGGGCCTCTCCGGGGATGTCTCCTTCTGGTACGGGATGGTCCCCCTCCTTTCCGATCGGTTCAAAGTGATAACATTCGATAACAGGAACTCCGGACTAACGGAATGTCCGGACGAACCTTTTGACATGGGGACACTGGCAGACGACGTCGTTTCGCTGTTGGACCGGCTCGAAATAACAAAAGCACATGTCTTGGGATGGTCCATGGGCGGGAACGTTGCTCAGGAGGTCGCTCTCAGACACCCCGAACGGGTCGCATCCCTGACGCTAGTTTCCACATACATGAGACGGCCTTCCAGATCCAGTTACGCTATGAATGCTATGCTGGAATCCGTCCGATCCGGAGGCGATATCGAGTGCCTTTTCAAGATCATGCAGTCGTACTGTATGACTGAAGAGGAATTCAAGATAAAAGAAGAGAAAGGCGTTGATACCCCCGGGAGGGTCACTTCCTCATTGGAGAAGTTCGCTTCCCAAATGGCCGCTGTGGACGGGTTTGACAGCCGTCAAAGAGCAAAGGATATACGGGTCCCTACAAGGGTCATACACGGTATGGCTGACATCATGGTGCCGGCGAGCATGGGCGAGGAACTTGCGGCCAAGATCGAGGGGGCGGACATAGTGCTGATCGAAGGGTGCGGGCACACGATGCCCTCGAAAAGATATGTAGGGGCCTTTTTAGAACATGTCAGGAAATATCCGATAACCCCCTGATGGTAAAAGGAGACCCGCAGACAAAAAAGAGGGATGGGGAACTTGGGTGTGTGCGGCCATTATGTCTGAGGATCGGCCGCTTTCGCCGACCTCGCTTCTTTTATTTTCTCGGAGATGCTGGATCTTATCACTTTTGTGCACGGCCAGGAATCGTCCATGTATACTATGAGCTCCAATATGTCGGCCTTATCGTCTGTTAACGCGATGTAGACCCTGCTCATGAACATCGACACCGCATACGGAAAGTCCCTGCACACCTCGGGCCTGTCCTTCCATATCCTGCACCTGTTGTCTTCGTTTAGAAACGCACAGGGATCCGTTCTGCTTAACAGCAGCCTTCCGTCAGAGGTTCTGGCGATATACCCTGCGATGAAATCATGAAGCGGTATCCCCGCAGCACTTGAAATACGGTCCACTTCCTCCGGAAGCACCGCTATGTTCGGCTGATGACAACACCTGCCGCACATTTCGCAGGGAAACTTGTCTTTGTAGCTCATGCATATATCAAATGCCGAATCGAGGTCCTTCTCCATCTCCGGGGAGATCTCTTTCAGTCCCCTAAGTACGTATTTCCCTCGATATACCGCCATCCGAACACTTCATCCGAACCAGTTCATAAACCCGAGCATGAAACCTATGACGGATGCCATTATGCCCGCTATTGCGAACCACATATATTGGTACTTTTCTTTCGTGGTAAAATGGCTTGATATACTGATCGAGAATCCTCCGATCAACATGCCTCCGCCGCCCAAAATGACCGCTGCAGGATAATACTCCGTGATTTGTGCTATTGCCACGGCCGCAACGCCGGCGAAGAGGGAGATCATTCCCCATGCGACCGGGTT
>WRKC01000064.1 GCA_009778275.1 Methanomassiliicoccaceae archaeon | reverse complement strand
AAAAAATATCTTTTTTTAAAGAAGCTGAAGAAGAGTGCATGAAATACTTCAAGGCGAAGAATATTCCAGATTTTGACCTAAAAAGTTATTTGATAGAGTTGTACGAAGGAGATGAGGTCTGCATGGTGGTCTACCGCGATGATGGAACGATTTCTCCGCAGGTTTATTCGGAACTCATAGAAAAATGTAACAAAGAAAAATTCAGATTATTTGTTACTAATCCAAAATTTGAGTTATGGATTATGTTCCATTTCGATGAAATAGAGCGCCTAATACCTGATCTGAAAGATAAGACAAAATGCGTTAGGATATTGGACGACGAGATCAGGAGGAGGCACATCACTAAACAACATGATTTTCATGCTTTGGTCTACCATATTGGTACAGCGATGAATATTTCCAAAGCATTCAGCAGTGATCTGAAGGATTTAAAAAGCGAGGTTGGTACAAACCTTCCCCAACTTATCAACCTTATGCGCACGGGAAACAAACAGTGATTTATCTGACTTTGGATAATTGACCGAATTCTTATTAATCGAATCGCCAATACATACCAGCATCAACAGGGGAAGAACAATGGACGAAGCTAACATGTTGGGTTCCAGGGTCCGAATGTACAGAGAGAGGTTGGGCATCACAGTGGAAGAACTCGCTGAAAGGACGGGGACGAACATAGTTTTACTCAATGACATCGAGGAAGGGAACACATATCCGGCCGTGGGAGTGCTCATAAAACTGTCCAGAGCCCTGGGGCAGCGTCTCGGTACTTTCACAGACGACCTCTTTGTAAAAGACCCGCTGATAATCAGAGCTTCAGAGAGAACGGAGGAGGTCTCCGCCCACAGGGCGTCCGAGTACCGTTATTTCCCTCTGGGCGAAGGCAAAACTGACAGGCACATGGAGCCTTTGTTCGTAAGGATCGATCCCGGCTGCGCCGAGACCGAATCATCTCACGAGGGAGAAGAATTCATTGTGGTCCTTTCGGGGATAATTGAATTGACGTACGGCAAGGACAAATATCTGCTGGAACCGGGAGATTCAACATACTACAACTCGCTGGTGCCGCACAAGGTCTGCGCCGCGGACGATCGTCCGGCGGAGATACTCGCCGTGATATATGTTCCATTCTGAGGCCGGATCATGCCGAGACAAGAGATAACAAGAGAAGCGACCCTGGGGCAGCTGCTCGATGAGATCACCGCCAAATACCCTGACAACGACGCCGTGGTATACGTCGACAGGAATTACAGGCAGACATGGAAAGAGTTCAGGGACACCGTTGACGACATAGCTAAAGGGCTGATGGCGATGGGCGTCCAAAGGGGAGAGAAGGTTGCCCTCTGGGCAACGAATGTGCCCCACTGGGTAGCTCTTCAGTTCGCCACCGCCAAAATAGGCGCTATATTGTTGACGATAAACACGAAATACAAGGAATCCGAGATCGATTACGTCATCCGCCAGTCAGACACGGAGAATATTTTCCTCATAGACGGCAGCAAGGACACGGACTACGTGAAGACCATCTATGATCTCATACCCGAACTGAAGACACAGCCCAGGGGGATGCTGAGGTCGGAAAGGTATCCACACCTCCGTAGAGTGATGTTCTTGGGATCCGAAAAGCACAGGGGGATGTTCTCGATGCCGGAGGTCATGTCAATGTCCTGTCAGGTCACGGACGCGGAATATCTGGAAAGGCAGGCGGGATTGAGCTCCCACGATGTGGTGAACATGCAATACACCTCAGGTACGACGGGTTTCCCGAAGGGGGTCATGCTGACCCACCACAACATCGGCAACAACGGTTACTGGGTCGGTGTGAATCAGAATTTCGGTCCCAACGACAGGGTATGCCTGCCGGTACCGCTCTTCCACTGTTTTGGCTGCTCCCTGGGCGTCATGGCATGCGTCAACCACGGGGCGGCGATGGTGATATTGGAGGAATACGATCCGCTGATAGTCATGACATCCGTTGAAAAGGAAAAATGCACCGCCCTTTACGGTGTGCCCACGATGTTCATATCCGTGATGGAACACAAGATCTTCGACAAATTCGACTTCAGCACCCTGAGGACGGGAATAATGGCAGGTTCTCCCTGTCCCACCAAGACGATGGAAGAAGCGGTCGAGAGGATGAACATGAGGGAAGTGACCATAGTCTTCGGCCTGACGGAGACCTCCCCAGGGATGACACAATCACTGTACAGCGAGCCGAGCCTCGAAAGGAAATGCTCCACCGTCGGAAAAGCGATGATTGGAGTGGAAGTGGAGATACTCGACCCCGATACGGGGGAGATCTGCGAACCCGGCGTACCGGGGGAGTTCTGCTGCCGTGGCTATAACGTGATGAAGGGTTACTACAAAATGCCGGAAGAGACGGCAAAAGCGATAGACGAAAAGGGATGGCTGCATTCCGGCGACATCGGCGTAAAGGATGAAGAAGGCTATTTCTCCGTCACGGGAAGGATCAAGGACATGATCATCAGGGGCGGGGAGAACATATACCCCAAGGAGCTGGAGGATTTCATACACCATATCGACGGCATCAAGGACGTGCAGGTCGTCGGCGTCCCGTCCGCGAAATACGGGGAAGTGCCGGGCGCTTTCATAATATTGAAAGAAGGATACGACCTGACCCCTTCAGACATCCAGGACTATTGCCGCGGGAAGATCGCCAGGTACAAGATACCCGAGCACGTAGCTTTCGTCAAAGAATATCCCCAGACGGCCAGCGGAAAGATAATGAAGTTCAAGCTCAGAGAGACGTCGGCGCAGCTTTGGCCCGATGCATGAAACTGTTTTTCAATCCTTTAAGCAGCCTATGGGAACAACGTATATTCCGTCCGGACGGCGGTAAGCGTAGTTCAGCCCCGTAAGCACCATGAGGAACTTAGGCTCCTTCATATGGTCTGTGTCTATCTTCCGTTTTAATTTGAGAAGATTCTCTGCCGCTTTATCGATCATATTTCCGCCGAGCTTTATCTCCACTGCGCCCCAATCTCCATTGTCCAAATGGATCACGGCATCTGTTTCCAGGCCAGAGCTGTCATGATAATGGTAAACGCTTCCATTGATCCTCTCCGCATATATTCTCAGATCCCGTATGCAAAGACTTTCGAACAGCAGGCCAAATGTATTGATGTCGTTTATAAGATCCGCGGGGGATGCACCCAAAGCGGCCGCCGCAATGGAAGGGTCGACGAACTGACGTTTGCTGATGGTACGTATAATCGTTTTCGAGCGTAATTTCGGACTCCAAGCAGTCAGATCCTCAATCACAAACAATTTTCTAAAAGCGTTGGAATAAGACGTGAGAGTTTTGTTGTCGAGCGTTCCGTTCCCGGCAGAGACATCGTTTTGGATGGTTTCATTCGAAGCGAATGAAGATATGTGGCGCGCATAGGAAGTCAATATCTTCCGTGCTCTTGCAGGGTCTCTTTTTATTTCATCCACGTCGGTAATATCTGTGTCTACTAGCGATAGAAAGTAATTCTTTGCGATCAAAAGTGCGGTATCATCGTCATCCAATACGGATTCCGGCCATCCGCCGCGGCAGACAAGAAAGGCAATGCGATTGAATGATACCTCGGAATTACCGGATATCGCAGGGGCGCTGTTGAAAAGATCGCTTAAAGACACCTCCCCCGTGGATTCAAGCGATTCGTAAAGCGACAGCGGACGCATAATGATCTTAGCCATTCGTCCAGTACCGGAGTGACGCTTTTTCTTCTCGATCGGCTTCGCCGAGCCTGTCATGATATATTGGCCGCGCCCGCCGTTCGTGTCAATATCCCAACGGATATAATCCCATAGCTCCGGGAGCATCTGCCATTCGTCAAAAAGTATGGGGCGTTCACCCTTTACCACATTCTCTTCTTCTGTGGTCAGATATGTCTGATATCGTTCGAGTACCGCTGGACGTTGCAACTCAACTACGGTTTTTGAAAAACGCTTTGCGGTTGTAGATTTTCCACACCATTTCGGCCCCTCAATCACTACACACCCTGCCGCTTTCAATTGTTTTACCAATGTTTCTTCGACAAGCCGCGGCAGATATTTTTTCATGTGGTCCTCTTTGCAATGTGTGGCGCTGTGTATATCGTAATCCCATTAATGTTAATAATATTTTCCTAAGATTGTTGAAAGAATATTCCTAAGATTGTTGAAAGAATATTCCTAAGATTGTTGAAAGAATTTTCCATATAATGTGAAAAAAATCAATTTCAATAAACTTTTTCGTTAGACTGCTTTGAAATATTCCTTTTATTATCGGAAAGTGCAGATAAGAGCTTTCCAATCGTTCTTTTTTCTCAGAAAAAGGTACATCTTATTTATCTGTATTTCATTAGGAGGGATACCGGAGCGGTTCAAATGAAGGTAGTAGGTTTTAATTGCAGCCCCAGAAAGAATGGAAACACAAGCCATATGATCCAAGACGTATTCAAGGTGCTGAATGCAGAGGGGATAGAGACCGAGTTGATACAGGTCGGGGGGAAGGACATCCACGGATGCAGAGCATGCGGTTCCTGCGGGAAAAACAAGAATATGCGCTGTGTGTTTGACGATGATATCATTAACATGTGCGTCCAAAAGATGGTCGAGGCGGACGGCATAATAATAGGGTCTCCGACATACTTCGCTGATGTCACCATGGAGGCCAAGGCCCTTATCGACCGCGCAGGATATGTGGTCAAAATGAACGGCGGGGCCATGAGGAGGAAAGTGGGCGCGGCGGTAGTGGCCGCCAGGCGCGCCGGCGGGATACACACCTTTGACACAATCAACCACTTCTTCACGATAGGCGAAATGATAACTGTCGGCTCCACTTATTGGAACATAACCCTTTCAAGGATGGAAGGAGATTACGAAAAAGATGAGGAAGGGGCCAGGACAATGAAGGTTCTCGGAGAGAACATGGCGTGGCTGCTGAAAAAGATCAAAGAGGAATGAGTTTGTCCGTCCAGAAAAAAAAGATATTGATAGTGGTGATGGACGGTCTCGGCGACAGGGGATGTAAGGAATTAGGCGGGCTGACCCCGCTGCAGGCCACAGACACCCCCAATCTGGACTGGTTCACGAGGAACGGGATAGCGGGAACATGCGATACCGTTGATATCGGCATACGCCCGGGAAGCGACACCTCTCACCTTTCAATACTCGGCTACGATCCGCTGGAGGTCTATACGGGAAGAGGACCTTTCGAGGCCGCCGGGATCGGGCTCATCGGCAGATACGGGGACGTGGCCTTCAGATGTAACTTCTCTACATGCGACAGCGACCTGAACATCACGGACCGCCGTGCCGGAAGAATAAACAAACCCGACACCACAGAGCTCATCAAGGCCCTGGAGGGAATGCGCATCGACGGCATAGAGGCGGTAATCAAAGAAGGCACGGAGCACAGGGCCGCGTTGATCCTCAGAGGCGCCGGCCTGAGCCCGGACGTGACCGATGTGGACTCCCACGATCTGGGCCCGCTCAGCTGGTCCAAAGGAGAGACCCCCGAAGCCAAATTCACGGCGGAAGTGCTCAATAAGTTCGTAAATGAGACATACAAAAGGCTCAAAGACCACCCGGTGAATAAAAAAAGGGCGGCAAACGGACTCCTGCCGGCGAACATCATTGTGCCGAGGGGCGCGGGTTCGTTCCCGAACATACAGCCGTTCCCCGAGAAATACAATATGAAGGCGGCATGCGTTGCGGGCGTCGGTATGATAAAGGGCATATGCGGGGTCTGCGGGCTGGATGTGATAGACCTCCCGGAAGACTGTACCGGAGGGTCCGATTCGAACTTCGTCTCGAAAGCAAAAGCTGCGTTGAAGGTCCTTGAGAAGTACGATTTTGTGCTGATGAACGTTAAAGCGCCGGATGTGGCGGGGCACGACAGCGACCCCATGCTCAAATGCGGCGTGATAAAGCGTCTGGATGAAATGGCTGGTTACCTGAAAGACAATTTCAGAGAGGACCTCGTGATAGTCTTCACGGCCGATCACAGCACGCCCTGTTCGCTCGGGGACCACAGCGGCGACCCGGTCCCGATAACCGTCTACACCCCAGGTAACGTGAAGGATGATGCGGTCACCTTCAGCGAGTCCGGCTGCGCGCATGGGCGCATCGGGCGCATCAGAGGCAAATATATCGTACCAATGTGCATGGACCTCGCAGATCGGACGGAAAAGTACGGCGCTTGATCAGTAAAACCTGAGATCGGCCCTGACGGATCCCCCATAGGTAACGGTATATTCCTTTACCGAACCGGAAATGGCATCGCCCTTTCCGCTTCCTATCTTTATCGTATTGCCTTGGTAGTCGATATCCAGACTGAACGAGCCGGGCCTCTTCATCAGCGAATCGAGTATGCCTTCGATGTACTCTGTTGCACATCCCTCCCCGGTCAGGATGCGGAAGGCAATGATATCCGGCATGCTGATGAGCCCAGATTCTTCCGTGTCGATAAGATCGCAGGCTCTGAGCTTCGAAGAGAATACGATGTCTGATATCGATGATGCGTCGTTCTCTTTGAGGTCCCCGCCGCTCAGAGAGAACATGGCGGAAACCGCTATTCCCAAAATAATGATGAATATCATCGCATCCACCATCGCTGTGATCCCCCTCCTGTTATTCAGACGCATATAGCCACCTCGATCACCGTCGGTATCGTCCTGCCGTCTGAGGACCTCAGCGGCAAGATGAACCTGTCGCTGCTGATGTTCCCATCCGCGCTTCCCACGGATATGCGCCGATCCTCAAAACCGAGCCCCCCTGGCACTTCGCATATTACAATGATTCCTTTGAACCCGTGCCTCTCCGCTTCCGATATCAGGCGCATCTCGATATCGCCGACTATCTCGCCATCCTCGAGACTTAATCCGTTGAATATCCTGTGGTCGACGCGGACCGCTGTATCGCCCCCGTCATCAACGGTGCTGAGCGCGAACAGCCCCAAATACAAAGTCAGCGACAACGTGACTATCATCGCCGCCATTATCGCCTCGGGGAACCCGAGGTCGCCTCTTCTGTCGAATCTCATGACCTGTCTCAGCATGTCCCGCATATAAGCGGGATTTTCATACAGTTAGCTTACTCCGCGGAGATAATGCCCGTAATTGATGGAACCGCACATCTCTGAGATCCTTCCCTTTTTGCTGATGTCCCCCTTCTTATAAGCGTCGGCCACGACCTTTGCCAGCGAGGCAGGTCTTTTCCTCAGGTCGATGCCGAAGGAGTCTATCCCGAAAGAACCCAGCTCGCTCAGGTAAGGAAGCAACAATAGGTCGGACGAGTTCAGTACGTGGGCGAGGCCGAAGCCGTCCCTGTATACCGGGAATTCGTGTTCCAGCTCGTCTTTCAGCATCCCGCCCGCGAGCCCAGGGTCCCGGGTGCACATGAGCTCCGTTCTTCCGAAGACCATCATTTCGATCCGCCCGTGATGATGTTCGGCGATCCACTGTATCTCAGGTCTTGAAAGTTCTGCCGAAAGCGTGGTCTGATGCATAGTCGGCGGGAAAAAAGAATTGAACATGTTCATGTGGTAGCTTCCGTAAACTTTCTGTTCTCGGAAATGATGCAATTGATCTGGTGTGTTTGCCATTACGCTGCCGGATGTCACCTCCAGATCCATCAGTGGACTGAGCCTCGGAAGGTTGACAACGAACTCCACGCCGCTCTTCTCGCACATCTTTTCTGCCTTTACGGTACTGTCGTTCATGTCGTAGTACACGCGGTCGGCATACCCAAGCACCTCTTCCAGCACCTTAAGCGAACTCGTATAGAATGACAGCAGAGGATCCTTTGCGTTCCTGCCGGACTTCTTCAGATCGATCGTGTAAGGTTTTCTCTGTACATTCTTATTCAAGTTGGGGATCTCTCCTACAAGGTTCTTTATTTCGTCAATGCGCGGATCAAAGGTCCTGTAAA
>WRKC01000063.1 GCA_009778275.1 Methanomassiliicoccaceae archaeon | reverse complement strand
GAGCGTCGGACTCATAGGGTTCTGGTCAACAGACCTCTTCCAGGGAAATCCGAAGGTCGAGGGTTCGAACCCCTCGCTCGGCACACCCTTCTATAATGTTTTGGCTCTTTCACTTCGAAATGACCCATCTTTTTAACTGTTAAGAATATTAACTGTATATTTATGATTATATATGATATGGAGAGAATCTATTTCGTATGATGTCAATAAAGATATCTCCGGAAGCGGAAGAACTCCGCGAGGCCCTGTGGAATTTGATGGAAATGAGCAACATAGACATCTTTGTAAGGCTGGAAGCATTTCTTGCGATAGCCGTCGAATATGCGGATTTTTACATTGAGATAAACAAAGGGAGGATAGATAGGGAAGCGGGAACGGTATATCCCTGAGCGCAAAACCGGCCGGCCCGTGTTCATCATTTCTCTCTCCTTATTTCTGGGTCGGCCGACCAATGCGCTTCTGCATAAGAGATATTAGGCTGCAACCGTTATGCTCCCTCATGGCAAAGGGAATCGTTATCGACGAGTTCAAATGCGACGGCTGCGGGCTGTGCGTCTCCGCCTGCCACGAAGGGGCGCTGGCTATTGTTAACGGCAAAGCCAAATTGGTAAGGGCGGATTTCTGCGACGGTCTTGGCGACTGCCTGCCCGCATGCCCTCAGGGAGCGATATCATTCATAGAATCGTGCGGGTGCGAAACGCCTCAAGTGATCATGCCGGGGGCGGCCTTTAGCCCCTCCCCTCAGGCCGGCCAGATCCCGGCGGGGCCCGGCAGCGGCGAGCTTAGGCAGTGGCCCGTCAAGATAAGGCTGGTCTCATCATCCTCTCCCATCTTCAGGAATGCGGATGTCCTGCTGGCATCAGACTGCTCGGCGTTCGCGTATTCCAGGATGCATGAGGACCTTATCCGGGGAAGGGCGGTAGCGATATGCTGCCCGAAGTTCGACACCGGCCACGGGGACAAGCTGGCCGAGATACTGTCCAAAAATGACATCAGAAGTTTAACGGTGGTAAGAATGACCGTACCGTGCTGTTCCCTTGACGCAGTGGCCCGCGAGGCCGTCGGCCGGGCGGGGAAGAACATTCCGATCAGGGTCCTGACCCTCGACCAGAGGGGATGCATCGTGAAGGACACGTGAACGGCCCCGGCGATGTGAGAGAATGAGGATAATAATATACAGCGGCAAGGGTGGAGTTGGAAAGACCTCCGTCGCGGCGGCGACCGCGCGCAGATGCGCGAAGCTGGGGTACCGCACGATGGTTATGAGCGTGGACACCGCCCATTCGCTCGGCGATTCCCTTGACGTGAAACTGTCCGCCGAGATCGTCAACGTCGAGAAGAACCTTGACGCTTTGGAACTTAACATCATCCATGAGATGAGGACGAAGTGGTCCAGCATAAGGGACTACATCTCGGCGTTCATGCTGTCCCAGGGAGTGGAGGACATCACCGCCGAGGAGATGGCAATACTGCCGGGGATGGAAATGGCCGCGGCCCTCTTCTACGTGTTGCAGTTCAAGGACGGCGGGGAGTACGACGTGGTGATAATCGACACGCCCCCCACCGGCGAGACCCTGAGGCTCCTCAGTTTCCCGGACGTCTCGAACTGGTATGTGGACCGGCTCTTCGGGCTGCTTAAGAGGATGGTGTCCCTGGCAAGGGCGACGGTCGGGAGGATGATCGACATCCCGCTTCCCTCAAAGGAAGTGATGGGAAGCCTGGAAGACATAAAGGACAACATGGAAAGGGTAAAGGACATACTGGAGGATTCGGAGAACACCACTATCAGGCTTGTCCTCAATCCCGAGCGGATGCCCATAAACGAGACCATGCGCTCCTATACCTACCTTTGCCTGTACAACAAGACAGTGGAATCCCTGATCGTCAACAAGGTCCTGCCGGCCGATGTTGACGGCAATTTCATGAAAAGGAAACTGGAGGAGCAGGAGACCTACATGGAAATGATACATGAGGCGTTCGACCCTCTGAAGATAATGTACGCATACCAGCTTCAGACGGAGCTCAGAGGGGCGGAGAACCTCGATGAGATGGCGGAAATGATCTTCGGGGACTCCGACCCAACGGAAGTGTACGCGAACGCGAGCCCCATGCGCTTCGATACAGAGAACGGCATAGACAAGCTGCACCTCAAAGTGCCGTTCCTGGAAAGGGACGATATTGGGCTGTTCAGAGGCAACAACAATTCCATAATAATAGAGGCGGGGAGCCAAAGGAGGACGGTGGCCCTCCCCATGACGCTGATCAACGCCGAGATGCTCGGCGCGGAATTCGGCGATGAGGAACTGATAGTCAAATTCAGAAGGCCGGGGCAGGACGCCGAAGAAAAGAGAAAACAAACTTTTTAAGTCTTATGACCGCCCTCTTGTATTCAGACAAGCGCAAAGCGGAGGGGTCAAAATGAGTGAGAAGGACAAAAGTTACGTAGATCCCATGTTGGAGAAGTTCCTGAGGGACAACAAAGAGATGATAGAGAGACTCTTCAAAGAGGAGAGGGAGATGATGAACGACTTCTTCAAGGAAGAGAAGGATTTTTTCAAGGGCACATTCGAGGAAGAGTGCAAAAGGTCGGAGGAGTTTGCGAAGGAGCAGAAAAAGAAGGCCAAGGATGCCGCCCAGGAGACCTTCAACGCATTCACAGACCCAGAGGTGCAGAGGCACTTCATGGCGATGGGCATGGAGTTCGTGATGGCGATGACCGCTCTGATGAAAGCGATGCCGATCCCGGATAACATAAAGGATATGGCCGACAAGGCGGAAAAGGCAAGGAAAGGCGCCGCGGGGAACACCTCCGGCGCCGGAAGGTCGAAGACCTCCGGTCCGGAAAAGATAGAGATCAAGCCCGTGCCGAAGAAGAAATCCTCTTCGTCTGCCAAACAGAAGACCTCCTCGGCAGAGAAAGAAAGCGATTGAGATGGACCTCAAGGACGGCACCGCCGCTGTTGCGGCGGCAAGGCGCTGCGCGGAGGCGGAGACGAACGGGGCAACCGCAGAGACATCTCTCCCGGAATGGTTCTCAGAGAAGAAAGGGGTGTTCGTCACCATCTCCAAATACCCTTCCGGGGACCTGAGAGGCTGCATAGGGTACCCCGAACCGGTATTGCCGCTCAAGGATGCGATCAGGATGTCTGCCATAGCCGCATGCCACGACCCGAGATTCATGGACCTGACGTTCGAGGAAGCGAAAGGATGCACTTTCGAGGTGACGGTCCTGACGCCTCCGGAGATGGTGCAGTACGGTTCGCCGGAGGAGCTTTTGTCCAAGATCATGATAGGCAGGGACGGGCTGATACTCTCATACAAAGGCAGGAGAGGGCTTCTTCTCCCCCAGGTCCCGGTGGAGTTCGGATGGGGAGCGGAAGAGTTCATGAGGCACCTGTCGATGAAGGCGGGATTCGGACCCGGCGCATGGAAGGAGCCGGGGGTGACCGTGGAGGCGTTCTGCGGGGAGATATTCTCGGAGACGTCGCCCGGAGGGGAGGTCGTGAAGAAGTGATGCCATGAGCTTCGATCTTGTTGTATGCGGAAGAGCGTTCGTAGACGGACAGATAAAATATTCCGAGATAGGGATCTCCGGCGGAAAGATATCGGAGGTAAAGAGCTCGATCCGCGGAGGAGAGAAAAGGATCGATGTTCCGGGCGGAGTGATCCTCCCCGGATCAGTGGACCCGCATGTTCATTTCAGGGATCCGGGGATGACGGAAAAGGAAGATTTCCTTTCCGGCACCGCCGCTGCGGTGCACGGAGGGGTCACATGCGTGCTGGACATGCCAAACACGGTCCCGCCGGTGACGGATGTCGGCACGGTGCTTGAAAAGAAGGACCGCATCCGCGGCAGGTCATACGTCGATTACGGATTGTTCGCGGCGGTGACGCCCGGATGCAATGCGGGCCTGATGGCGCCGCTGGTCCCGGGATTCAAGCTTTTCATGGGCTCAACCACAGGGAAGATCCTGCTGAACGATGATGTTGAGATAAGGGTGGCGCTCCGCGACATATTTGCGACAGGCAAGAGGGTAAGCGTCCACGCCGAGGACGACAGCATGATACTCAAAGAACCGGAGAGGGACTGCAGGGACCATCTCAGGAACCGTCCGGTGGAGGCGGAGATCAATGCCATGAGGAGACTGTCAAGGTTCCGGGGGATGAGCATGAACATCTGCCATAATACGAACGCGGAAAGCGTGGAGATGGCGAACGACCTCGGTTTCACAACAGAGGTCACTCTGCACCACCTGTTCTTTGAACCGGACAGGTTCTCATCGTCGGAATACAAGGTCAATCCCCCGATAAGGAACGCGGCCGTAAGGGACAAGCTGTACAAAGCGTTCATCGACGGGAAGATATCGATGTTCGGAAGCGACCATGCCCCGCATACGGTATCGGACAAGTCCCAGGACTTCGATTCCGCTCCGAGCGGGATCCCGGGGGTGGAGACCACGATCCCGATTGTCATGAACATGGTGAGAAAGAACGCGATCCCCTTATCTCAGGCGGTGTCCATGGGTTCCGAGACGCCGGCGGCATCCTTTGGGATGAAGAAGGGGAAGATCGGGGAAGGATACGACGCGGACCTTGCGGTCTTCGATATGAGAAAATTCACCGACATCGACATAAGAAAGCTTCATAGCAAGGCCGGACATACGCCCTATGGCGGATGGGAGGCGGTATTCCCCGAGACGGTGATCGTAGGAGGAGAGGTCCAGATCAACGGCGGGGAATTCTGCGGGGACAGGACAGGGAAGGATGTTTATGGCGGAAATAGAAGTTGATTATTCTGAAGTGAGGGGGAAGAAGGCCGAGTGCCCGGAGGGCTGCGGACTATGCTGTCTATGCCAGCCGGAGGTCCTTTCCGAAGAGAGACACTTTTTCGAGAAGGGCCACCCGAAGGCCTTGGTCAGAAGCAAAGGCCCCGAGCCGTACCTCGCTCTCGCATTGAAAAAGGGCAGAGGCTCATGCGTTTTCCTCAACGGGCGCAGATGCGACGTATACGGGAACAGGCCGGCGTACTGCAGACAGTTCCCGTACCACATCCACGTCGGCGACAGGGTCAAAGTGGAGCTGGACCTGTCATGCAGAGGCGTCTGGACGGGGAAAGGCGCGGACGCGGAGACGGAAGCGAAAGAGCTGGTCCTCAAAGCGGACGGCAGGATAAGAAGGGCAGTGAAAGAGGCGGGAGAGGTCTATTCCGAATTCTACCGCAACTGCAAAGAGGCCGGCGTGATGGGAGACCCGCAGGAAATAAGAAGATCGGTCAGCGAGAATCTCGACAGGTTCACGGACCCGGCATACGTAGGCAGCGTGATGGGGATGACCATGACGGAACCGGTCATGACCCTCGAAGGCATAAAGGAGGAACCCGCGGACATGGATGAGCTCAACGAGGCGGCGATGGAGACCGCCCTGGAATCGATGGCCTCGGCAGACCCGGTCAACGCGCCGGTATATTGCGGAGAGGACCGGAACTGGAACATCTTCCTCGCTGACACAGTGTCCGGGAGGATAGATTGGATGGTGCTCGATGACGAAGGCGACCTTACAAAGAAAGGCACGGTCAGGGCGGAAGAGATCAGGATAAAGCCGCTCGACCAGGGCGGAAGAGAGGTCCTTAAGGAATATATCTCCGTCCTTAATCAAAGGGACAGCTTCTTGGGGAACGTGTTCAGCCTCATGGATGCCACAGGATACGAGGACGATATGGCGAACGCATACTACGGGTGCCTTTCAACGGCAATACTGGATATTATGTGGAGAGCATCCCTCATAGATCATTTCGCCGGAACCGGTATGGGCGAGAGAGGGATAAGGGAAGCGATTATCTTCTATGACATGGACAGGCTGGACGCGCCGACGATCGGTGCCTTTGTCTGACCGCCTCCGATATATCGGGCCGCCCGCTATTCATCGTGAATACCCATCATTGTGTGATGCCTTCACACCATGTTCTTGATCCGCCCTTATCGGTCATCCGACGAGTGATGGCTAAACAGGATTCGTTTTAAATAGCCTTTATAACGTACTTGTATGGGGGAGGAAATTGTGCGCTTAATAACTACTTGTGAGTTAGTAAGGTTACGTGCAGAACGGATGTGTCATTTTGCACATCCGTCCGTTTCCCGTTCTGAAAGGGACAGATGTTACGAAAGCACTCTTCGAAAAGTTCCTTTGAATATCATTTTTCAAAAAAAGTCGCATACAGGATGGTCATTCTAAATGAGAATATACAATAACAAAACCAAAGAAAAGAGAATTCTGCAATTGGTATCTGCCGCAGTGCTCATGGCATCGATGTTCCTCGCCGCGGCGGCGATAGTCGGCCCTGCGGCGGAGGCGGGAGAGGCGGACAATTGTTTTTATGTCGGAACCGGCACGCAGTGGAGCGATATGGTCAAAGTGTACTCGAACCCGCAGGCCGCGGTCAATGATGCGGCCTCTTGGTCGACCGCCCACGGCAACACCCAGGCGTACGTGCTTGTGGCCATCGGCACGTATGACGCATCCGCACTCGGCATATTCAGTCTGAAGGACGGAGTGACGATCACAGGCGGATTCGCGGGTACTGAAAGCGGCTTAGCGCCTACTTACAATCAGAACATAGCGACCCCCTCGACCAATACCGTCTTTTCTGGTAACGACACGACAGGTGTGTTTTCCAATACCGGTGTGGGAGCGACCGCCTGTCTGCAGAACGCCGTTATCACAAAGGGATATGCTTATCACGGCGGCGGGATGCGCAACAACAGCAGCAGCCCGACTGTCACGAACTGCACATTCACGGGTAACGAAGCCGATGTTTTCGGCGGCGGGATGTATAACGGCGACAACAGCAGCCCGACGGTCACGAACTGTACCTTCACTGGCAACGAAGCCGTTGCTTTAGCTGGCGGGATGTATAACGGCGACAGTAGCTCGACGGTCACGAACTGTATTTTCACAGACAATAAAGCCGGCAACGGCGGCGGGATGGGCAATATCAGAAGCAGCTTGACGATCGTGAACTGCACATACAACGGGAATATAGCCACAGACTCAACTGCGTCTGGTGGCGGGATGTACAACAGCGGCAGCAGCTTGACGATCGTGAACTGCACATTCACGGGCAACGAAGCTGGTTACGGCGGCGGGATGTACAACAGCGACAACAGCAGCCCGACGGTCACGAACTGTACCTTCACGGGCAACGAAGCCACTGTTTCCGGCGGCGGGATGTTAAACTACAGCACCAACTCGACGATTGTGAACTGCACATTCACGGGCAACGAAGCTGGTTACGGCGGCGGGATGTACAACGTCAATTGTAGCCCGACGGTCACAAACAGCACATTCACGGGCAACAAAGCCGATCATGGCGGCGGGATGTACAACAGCGACTACGGCAGCCCGACGATCACGAACTGTACCTTCACGGGCAACGAAGCCACTACATTCGGTGGCGGGATGTACAACGTCAATTGTAGCCCGACGGTCACAAACAGCAAATTCACGGGCAACAAAGCCGATTATGGCGGCGGGATGTACAACAGCGACTACAGCAGCCCGACGATCACGAACTGTACCTTCACGGGCAACGAAGCCACTACATTCGGCGGCGGATTGTATAAAAGCAACGGTACCAGCGGTCCGACGCTCACCAATTGTACGATCATCAATAACACCGCTTTAACAGGAGGAGGGATGTACAACGGAGGTGACGAGACAAAACTTGTCAACTGTATGGTGGCCTTGAATACTGCCACCACCGCCCCCGAGATCTACGTCAGTGGGCAGCACGACCTCACGATATTG
>WRKC01000062.1 GCA_009778275.1 Methanomassiliicoccaceae archaeon | reverse complement strand
CCTCGAATCCCGAGGGGTGGAGTCCTCTTACCGATGCGGGGCCCCTGAACCCGATGTCCACCATCGGCGGGCGCCTCTTGAGCCGCCTCTTCATTTTGGAGTGTATGCCTTTCGGCTTCCTCCATTTCTCTCCGAGCTTGGAGTATCTGAACCATTCCTGTCTCTTGAACGCGGGCCTGCGGCCTGAGATGATCGCTCTCTTGGCCAAGGCGTCGGCGGTCTCGCCGCTGAGTTCCGGTTTTGCTTTCGCAACGTATTCTCCGCTCTCGACGACCTCTGCCTCTCCCTCCTCTTCGACCTCGTCGACGATCTCGACCTCTTTGGCTTTGGGTTCGGCGGCCTTTGTCTCCTGAGCGTCGTCCTTCAGTAACGCTTTCCAGTTCTCCACGGTCTTTGGTCCGACCCCGGAGAGACTTTTTATTACCTCTTTTACTCTGGCCTCATCGAAGACCGCGTTCCTGAGCTCGGACACGGATGATATCCCGATCTGTTCCAGTTCCTGTATGTTGCCTTCTTTGAGGCCCGGAAGGTCCGTCAGTGTCTTTATGCTCATTCTCTCACCTTGTGTGATTTGTGGACGATGTATATCCCATCCTGGAAGATCCTCTTGTCGAATCCGAGCCTGGATGTCGCCTTCTCTATGTTCGCTGCCGTCTGGCCGCATGCTTCTATGCTGTTCCCTTCGACGGTTACGTCGCTGCCGTTGACCGTGACCTTGCATCCGCCGACGATGTCGGCGTATCTCGGGGCGTGGCCTCCCATGTAGTTGTTGATCTCCACGCGGCTTTCTTTCACTGTTACTTTCATCGGGAAGTGGGAGAACACGATCTTAAGGGTGTAGGTGAAACCTACCGTGACCCCTTTGATCATGTTCTTGATATGGGCCGCGAACGTTCCGACCATTGCCTTGTCCTTTGTTCTTGGATATTCACAGCTTACGCTGACCTCTCCTTCTCCGATTGCAACAATAACGCGGGGGTACGCAAAGTTTCTGCTCAATTCACCCCTCGGTCCTTTGACCTTCACGGTGTTTCCGTCCTTGGAGACGGACACCCCACCGGGGATGGCGATGGTGCTTTCGATTTTCCCTGCTAATGTCATCTTTCTTCCTCAATATATGTACGCTAACAATTTTCCGCCTATGCCAAGTTCCTTGGCGCGGTCCTGCGTGATCACGCCGGCCGTGGTCGTCAGTATGAGAACGCCGAAGTCCTGGGCCGGGAGATACCTGGCCTCGAATCTCTCTATCTCGTTGGCTTTGACCGAGTACCTGGGCTTTATCACGCCGCAGTTGTTAATGGCTCCTTCCATCATTACCCGGAACTTTCCTGCCTTGCCGTCCTCAATGTACTCGAACTGGTTTATGTATCCGTGGTCCTGCATGACCTTCAGCACGCGGCCGATAAGTTTTGAGGATGGCTGGATCGTGCATTCGCTCTTTCCATCGCTTGCTGCATTCTTCATGACGCACATCGCGTCGTTAAGTGGATCGCTCTGCATTCTTTTCACCTCACGAATATTTTTTGAATCCCAGCTCCGGGGCCGTGTCCCTGAAACATTGGCGGCAGAGGTGCATTCCGTATCTTCTTATGATGCCTCTCCTGCGTCCGCAGCGGGTGCATCCTACCAGTCTACCGAATTGTTTCTTTGGTTTCATTCGACCACCTCTATGTCATAGTTCTCTGTCATGTACTGGATCGCCTCGTCGCGGCCTATGCGGTGGCCTTTCGGCGTCTTCCTTTTAAGGAGCGCCCTCTGAGTGATCCTGTTCCCGGCCCTTCTCAGGACCACGCTTATATCCATTCCGAATATCCCTATCTCCGGATCATATTTCATGCCGTCGAAATCGGTGTAGTCGGATATTCCGAAGGACATGTTGCCTTCTTTGTCGAAAGAATATTCGTGTATCCTTCTCTCCCTTATCGGAAGTGCTTTCTGAAGGAAATCCACGGCTGAGTCCCCTCTCAGGGTCACTTTGCACCCGAGAGGCATCCCCACACGTATGCCGAGGTCCCTGTTCACGCTCCTGGATATTGTCTGCACGGACTTCTGCCCGGTGACCATCTCCAAGACCTTCTGTGCTTTCACAAGCCTCTCCCCGGCCTCTCCGACGCCGATGTTGACGGTCACCTTATCGACCTTGATCTGCCTCATCGCGTTCATTCTGACGCCTCCGGCAGTTTGATCTCCGGCTTCGATGTGCCTATGACGAACACGTTCCTTCTGACGGTCTCGATCCCGCTCTTGAACCTTACGATATTATCGGCCGGTCCTTTCACGACCGCGCATTCGGCGATGGTCTCGACCTTCCCCGCAAGCGCGCCGTTGATGATGAGTGCCGAGGCGCCGTCCGCCATGGGATAGTTTCCGAGGACCTTTTGGTCCGCAACATCGATCTTAAGCGTGTCTCCCGTTCCGTACATGTTCTTTTCCAGAACTATGTTCCTTCCTCCGCTGAGGTTCAGCTGGATCTTTCCTCCGCTGATCTTGGTCTTGCCCTCGATCCTGCAGAGTTTCCATTTCGTCTCATCCTCGCTTATCGGGACGAGTGTCAGCTTCCCCTTGTCGGTCAGGAGCATGCGGTAATTCAGATTCATCTTCGGTACTGTCACCGTATCCATTATCCCGATCGGGGCCTTCGGGTTCTTGACCGCTGTTCCGTCAACGAACAGCTCGCGGTTCCCGATTATCCTTTTTGCCTCTCTTGCCGTGTCGCACACCTTCATCAGGTCTCTGAGCACCATCACTGCGGGCATGCTGCTCTCAAGCGAGTGCGCTCCGGGGGACTGCTTTGTCGCCCAGACGGCCACCTTTCTTTTCAGGGGCCATGTTGCCGGCGCGGCTAATCTTTTCATATGGTCGCTCATTTCTTACCCTCCTTGTTCTTTGAGAGTGAGTCGATCCTCCACTGATCCTCCGTGTTGAGCTTGGTTATGATCAGATTGGACGCATGTACAGGACGGACCGTTGCGGTCCCGTCCGCTTGGTTGATGGTCACTCCCTCAACGGATACGCGGCCAGTATTCGTGAATACCTCCAGGACCTTCGCCTCGGTCCCGCGGACATCCTCCTCGCCGCGTATTATCGCTACTGTGTCCCCTTTGCACACTCTTGCGGTGCGTACTCCGTACTGAGCGCGGAGTTCGTCGCTGAGGTGCGCGGACAACATTTTCCTTTTTGTGTGCGAGGGGGCATTCGCCTGTACTTTTCTCTGTACTCTTGCTTTGCTGCTTGTCATTTTTCCTCGCCTCACACTATCGTGTTCGCGGTCGCCGAGATCCTGGGCCACCTGTCGGCCGCCTCTCTCGCCACCGGACCCTTTATGTCCGTGCCTTTGGTCTCTCCCGTATCGGTCACGATCACCGCCGCGTTGTCCTCAAAGATCACCATGGTGCCGTCCGCACGCCTCGTGGGGCGTCTCTGGCGGACTATCACCGCGAAGACGATCTGCCTTCTCATCGCGGGCGTTCCTTTCTTGACCGACGCTATCACCATATCTCCGAGGCCTGCCGAAGGGACCCTTCTGGCCACGCCGTGGTATTTGGGGACGGTTATGATCTCTATCACCTTTGCGCCGCTGTTGTCGATCACGTCGAGGCGCGATCCGTTCTGAAGTCCTCTTGTCTGTGTTCCAGAGATTCCTTTCATTTCAGATTCACTCCCTCTTCTCTATGACCACGAAAGCGACGGTCTTAGAGATCGGGCGGCACTCCATGATCCTCACCCTGTCCCCAACCTTGAGCCCAAGGCATGGGGATGCGTGGGAGGGGTACCTGTTGGACCTCTTCTCGTATCTTTCGTATTTCTTTTGGTATTTCAGATAGTTGCGCTCAACTACGACGGTCTTGTTCATCCTGACGGTCGCAACCACTCCGTCGATGATCTGGCCTCTGACCGAAAGGCTGCCGTGGAACGGGCAGTTCGGGTCGCTGCATTCAGCTGTCGGGGGGACCACGTCGATTCCGATGTTTCTAACTTCTGCTGTCATTTTTGATCACCTAACCTTTTTTATTCTGTCTTCTGGTCGGTGTTGTATCTCTGTGCCATTGATGTCCATGTGCTTGCCTCCGAAAATGAACCTGAACTCATTGCCTGGTTTTGGTACCATTCTTTCAGTTCCGGCCGATGAGATGGTGAACGTGTTCTTCGTCTCGTCTACCACTTTCCCGGAAATCCCCGAGAATGGGGCTGACAGCACTACCACGTCCAGTCCAATGAGTTCTGATCTCATGAAATCGCTCCTGTTCATTTTATCTCACTTCTGTGCGGAATCCCATTTCTTCCAGCACGGCTTTTACTTTTTTCTTATGGTCTCCCTGAAGCTCTATGCGTCCATCCTTGTATGCTCCTCCGGCGGCGCATTTTATCTTCAGTTGTTTGGCAAGGTCCTCGACATCGATATCGTTCTCGTCGATCCCCTCTACCACAGTGACCATCTTACCGTATCTCCTGCTGTCCACGGATATCCTTACCATCTGTTGCTCGCGTGCGATCTCCTCGCACATACAGAGCTCCTTAGGCAATCCACATACGGGGCATATCTCGGCCATCAGATCTTTTCCTCCTCGTTCTGAACGGTCAGAATGCGGGCTATGTTCGTTCTTATCGCACGGATCAGACCGGGGTTGGCGGGTGCTCCTCCCATTGCCGACACCCCTCTTTCGTGCATGAGGTCGTTGCGAAGCTCTTTGAGCTTCTCGTTGCGCTCCTCCGTGCTCATCTCCCTTATCTCAGACGTCTTGAGCAGCGCCATTACCTGACCTCCTTCTTCTCCGTTGTCTCTACGCTCTCGGCGACCGCCGCGGGCGCAGGGCCGAAGAGGTCCGGCAGTTTCGCCGCAGCGTCGGTCTTGCTCAGTATGGTGGTGTCGGCCGGGAGTTTCGAATCGGGCCTCATTATCTCTACGGTGACCCCGATGATCCCCATCTTCAGTTTTGCGACCGCGTAACCGCGTTCGACGAAGAGGGTCCTCGGTTCGCCGCAGAATTTGATGTATCCTTCTTTGAACTTCTCGGTCCTGTGCCTCTGTCCGGTAAGTTTGCCTGCGATTATCACGTGGCAGCCGCGGGCTCCCGCGTCCATCACCCTGCGGACGGTCGAGTGTCCCGCCCTGCGGAAGTGCCATCCCCTCTCAAGAGAGAATGCCAGCTTCTCTGCCATGATCTGCGCGTTGAGGCTTGCGTTCTCGACCTCTTGGACCTCTATCTGAGGGTTCCCGAAGCCGTATTTGTTCTCTATCACCGCGGTCAGGTTCTTGATCGTCTGACCGCGTCTTCCTATTACCAGGCCGGGCCTCTCGGTCGTGAGTATCACGCGGGTGCCCATCGGCGTCCTCTGGATGTCCAGCCCGCCGAAGCCGGCGCGGCTGACCTCCTTCATGAGGTACTCCTTGAGGAGGACCCTGCGTACATTCTCGGCAACGAATTTCCTTTCTGATGCCATATCATTCAACCTCCTCTATTATTACCTCTATGTTGGCAGTCTCCTGATTCCATTGCGTGGCCCTCCCGTGAGCCCTGGGCATATGTCCGGGGATGGTCTGGCCTCTGGCGATGGTTATGGTCGTTATCACCATGTTGGATGCGTCAAGCCCTTTGTACTCAGCATTGGACATGGCGCTCTTTACCACTCCGAGGATCGCCTTCGATGCCTTCACGGGATATCTTCCCGGTCCGACGCCTTTCTTGTGGGAGACACGCTTGTTGTATCTCTTCAGCGGCACGGCCCTCTCGAGGGCTATGACCTCCTCGAGCTTCTCGACCGCGGTCTCGGCTTTCATGTAGCGTATCATACCGGCGACCTCGCGGGCGAATTTGGGGGAGACCGGCTGGTCCTTGGCCAAGGCCTTCGCGGAGATGTCTGGGTCGGATACCGTTGTGTAACCTTTGTTCGTAGCCATTTTGACACCTCACTTCAGCGGCATGAACTTCGAGGACCTTGTCGCACCCACTCCGGGCCCGGAGTGCACTGGCGGCTTCCTCGTAAGTACGAATTCTCCGATGAAACAGCCGATCATCTCCGGCTTTATCTCGAACTCTTTGAATTCCTTTCCGTTGTATATGCTCACTTTCTTCCCAACGAATTGGGGTATGATCGGCAGGTCCCTGCGGTGCGTCCTGACCGGCTCCTCCGCCACCTTCAATTTATCGAACAGCAGCTGCTGTTCGTAGTTCAGGCCGCGGAGGTATGTCCTCCTTGCCCTTGAAGGAAGAATGCCGAGTATCTCGTCGAAGGACATAGCCAGAAGCTCGTCCATCGTGAACCCGCGGTAGAGGAACTCTTTCTTCCTCTTCGCCTGGATCGCCGACGCCTTCTTTCTGGCCCTCCTCCTGGTGGCCTTTGCCGACCCTGCGATTATCTTCTTTGCCATTCAGAATCACTTCCTCTTTTTCTTAGGCAGGAAACCCACCTTTTGTCCCGGCGATGCGGTCCTTCTCTGACAGTTCGGCCCTCCTACGTGGGGGTGACTTCCTCCGCCGTGGGGGTGGTCGACTGCATTCATCGCAACGCCCTTCACTTTCTTGTTGGCGGTGGACCTTGACCTCAGCGTCAGGTGGTTCTTTCCGGCTTTGGCGAGAGGCTTGTCCCCTCTTCCTCCGCCCGCAACGATGCCTATCGCCGCGCGACATTCGGGGTTGAACTCCTTCATTGCTCCTGAGGGCATGAGCACCACCACTTTCTCTCCTCTGCTGACGACGGTCGCCGACGACCCTGCGGTCTTGGCGTATTTGCCTCCGTCGCCCGGTTTTGCTTCGATGTTATGTATCGCCGTCCCCTCAGGTATCCTGGACAGCCTGGTGATGTTTCCGGCGACGACCTTCCCGCCCCCGACCTCCACCTGTTGTCCGACCTTGATGCCGGCGGCGGCAAGCTGGTAGTCCGTGACCCCGTCGAAGTCTATGACCGCGAGGGGGCTTGTCCTTCCGGGTGCCTGGATGAGGTCCTTTACGGTGCCTGCTCCCTCATCGAACTGGGGGAGCCTAACATCATCCACGTGTCTATGGCTGGGGGAACGGTATTGCGATCCTCCGCGTCCCCTTCTTTGTGTAATCAATCTCTTTCCCATTCGATCACCTCAGAACACTCCGACCCTCATCCCGACATCCTCCGCGGAATATCCTTCCGCAAGTTTGATGATCGCGTGCTTGCCGTCTTTCTGTATCTTCGTCCATACGTGCTCGACCTTCACTTCGAAACGCTCTTCGAAAGCCGTTTTGACATCCTCCTTGGAGGCCTGCCTGTGCACTATGAATTCTATCTTGTTGCCGTCCCTGAATTTCTGGGTGGGGGTACCGGACAGCAGATTGAGCGTCTTTTCCGTAACGTACGGTCTTATGAGTATGTCGCTCTGTTTCATTGCGTCCACTCTCCCATTTTTGATATGGCGGATCTTGTGTATACGGTGAGTCTTCCCGCATCTCCGCCCGGCGCAAGTATGCTTGCGTTGAGCGTGTCAACGGTCTCAACATTGACTCCCGGGAGGTTCGATGCCCCTTTGAAGACCGGCGCATCCCTCTCGGAGACAACTATCAACACGGATACAGGCGTCCTGTATCTTCTGTTCCTCATCTTTCCCCTTCCGGCGCGGATCTTGCGGCC